>NZ_JAQIBB010000064.1:0-24489 GCF_027920745.1 Gallibacterium faecale
TGTTATTTCATACCAAACATTAATCATAAGGAGTAATCAATGAGCAGCGCAAATGTTGCTACTAATCAAACTTCCACGCCAAATAGCGTGCAAGTAAAACTCGATTCCAACCAAAAGGGCTTATTATCGCCATCATTGTTGGACTTATTATTTGGATGATACCAACGCCGGAGGGCCTTAGCCCTCGCGCTTGGGGAATGTTAGCACTGTTTGTTGCAACTATTGTTGCAATTATTGCTAAAGCAATGTCTATGGGGCCGCCACCTTGATTGCTTTAGTTATTAGTGGATTAACAGGTCTCACTCCAATTAAAGCAAGTAATGGTGATGTTGCTATGTTATCCGGTTTTTCTAATGCCACCATTTGGTTGATTGGAATTGCTATGTTTCTTTCTCGTGCAGTGATTAAAACAGGCCTAGGAAACCGTATCGCTTTATTTTTGTATCACGTTTTGGAAACCGAATGATGGGCGTTGCTTATGCTATCGCATTAGCTGACACCATTATTGCACCGGGTATTCCATCTGCCTCTGCTCGTGGTGGTGGCATTATGTATCCAATTATGCAATCCATTGCAGATGCCTATGATTCAAAACCAGGCCCTACAGCACGCCGTGCAGGTGCTTTCTTAGCTATCGTGGTTTCACAAATTGATACTATTGTTTGTACAATGTTCATTACCGCTATGGCAGGTAACCCTCTTGTTGCTGAACTGGCTGCTAGTCAAGGTGTAACAATCTCGTGGACAACCTTGTTTTTAGGCGCTATCGTTCCAGGGATTGTCAGTTTAATTATTCTGCCTTATTTAGTTTATCTCGTTTATCCGCCTGAATTGAAAAAAACACCAAAAATGGCAGAAATGGCGAGAGAAGAACTTAAACGAATGGGGCCAATGACAAAAGCCGAATGGATTCTCGCTTTAGATTTTATTTTACTATTACTACTCTGGACTGTTGGCGATTTAGCCTTTGGTATCAACGCAACAACATCCGCATTTATCGGTCTAGTTATTCTGCTTCTTTCTAATATTATGACTTGGAAAAATATTGTGTCTGAAACGACCGCATGGGACACAATGTTCTGGTTTGCTGTATTAGTTATGATGGCAAATGCGTTAAATAAATATGGCGCTATTTCTTGGATTTCTGGCCATATTTCATCCTCTATTGGTACTTTTAGTTGGTCTGTCGCCTTTAGCATCTTAGTATTAGTTTATTTCTATACCCGTTATTTCTTTGCTTCTGCTATGGCCCATATTTCCGCGATGTACCTTGCTTTCTTAGCAGCTGCGATTGCAGTCGGTACACCACCAATGATCGCTGCTATTGGTTTAGGTTATACCTCAACACTTTCTATGAGTTTAACTCAATATGCTGGTGACCCAGGTCCTGCACTCTTTGGTTCTGGTTACAATACAACTGGACAATGGTGGGGAGTAAGTTTCATTATTTCTATCGCTTCACTGATTATTTGGTTTGTAGTCGGTGGATTATGGATGAAACTACTAGGTTGGTGGTGATCGCTAGCTAAATATAAATACTTATACAATATTTTTGAGGTGTGATTCCAAAAGAATCACACCTTTTTTTATCTACAAAAAAGAAAATAAATTGCTATACTCATCGCACTAATCAAACCTATATAAACGAGAATGGAGAGTATTAATGAATAATAAACATAATTTCAGCCAGCCAGCCAGCCAGCCAGCCAGCCAGCCAGCCAGCCAGCCAGCCAGCCAGCCAGCCAGCCAGCCAGCCAGCCAATAGGATTATCTCGATTATTACAAACCTATCAAGATATTTCTCTTACCGAGCGTGAAAAAGGGACGTATTTTGAAAATCTTATCCTTAAATATTTAACTACTGAACCTGCTTACAAAAATTCATATAAAGAAGTTCTCACTTTTGCTGATTGGATTGAAAAATATCAACCTGAAGGAACAAGAAAAACTGACACAGGCATTGATCTTGTTGCAACTAATCTAGACGGCACATTCACTGCTATTCAATGTAAAAACTATGCTAAAGATTATCGTATCCAAAAAAACGATATTGATAGTTTCTTTACTGCTTCAGGAAAAACAATCTTCACACATCGATTAATTGTTACCACTACCGATCATTGGACAGAAAATGCAAAAGCCTCACTAGATAATCAACAACCACCTGTAACGATTATTGATCGTTCTGCATTAGAAAATAGTGTTATTGATTGGTCGCAATTCCAACCAAGCCAAGAAGTAAAAACTCGTGCGAAAAAAACTTTAAGAGAACATCAAATATCCGCACTAAATGCCGTTATTAAAGGCTTTAAAACTACAGATCGCGGTAAATTGATTATGGCATGTGGTACAGGTAAAACCTTTACCTCACTAAAAATTGCCGAAACCATTGCTGGAAAAGGAAAGAATGTACTCTTTTTGGTACCAAGTCTTGCTTTACTTTCACAAAGTTTAACCGAGTGGACACAAGAATCGGCTACTCCATTACATAGTTTCGCAGTCTGTTCTGATGGGGATGTTGGCAAACAAAGTAAAAATAACGATGATTTAATACAAACCCACATTCACGAATTGCAATACCCTGCCACCACCAATGCAGAAAGCCTGATCAAAGCAGTAAGATTTAAACATCACGATGATGTAATGACGGTGATCTTTTCAACTTACCATTCCATTGACGTACTTCATCAAGCTCAACAAAAAGGGCTACCTCCTTTTGATTTAGTCATTTGTGATGAGGCACATCGTACAACAGGTGCAAGCTTTGATGATGACGAAAATGAATCTGCATTCGTACGCATTCACAACAACGATTATATCAATGCTCATAAACGTCTTTATATGACAGCAACCCCTCGCATTTATACCGAAGATGCTAAAAAAACGGAAGGTGTAATTGTTTATTCAATGGATGATGAAAAAACTTTTGGACCAGACCTCCACACCATTAATTTCTCAACAGCAGTTAAACAAGGCTTATTAGTCGATTATAAAGTGCTAGTTTTAGCAGTGGAAGAAAGCCATATTAATCGCCGCTTAGAATATTTACTAAATCGAGAAAACAATGAAATTCAAGTGGATGATGCAGCAAAAATTGTGGGTTGTTGGAAAGCCTTATCTAAGTATGGGGTTGAAAATGATCTTACTGACGATAGCCAACCAATGAAAAGAGCGGTGGCTTTTTGTCAAGTTATTGAAAAAGATTATAAAGGGTCAAAACATAAAGTCAGCTCTAAAGCCATTGCTGAAATGTTTGATACCGTAGTAACTGCTTATCAAGAACAAGAAATTGAAGCGCTTAATGAAATTAATCCAGAATTAAGCCTGAATCAATCGCTCACCTTAAAATGCGAAGCAGAACACGTTGATGGCTCAATGAATGCTAGTGAAAAATCCAGCAAAATTAATTGGTTAAAAGCAGATTCTGGTGAAAAAACTTGCCGAATTTTATCCAATGTACGCTGTTTATCTGAAGGGGTGGATGTGCCTGCTTTAGATGCGGTATTGTTTTTAACCGCTCGAAATTCACAAGTAGATGTTGTGCAATCAGTAGGCCGTGTAATGCGAAAAGCGGAAGGCAAAAAACGTGGCTATGTCATTTTACCTGTGGTGATCCCTGCCAATAAAACCCCAGAAGAAGCCTTGAATGACAATGAAAATTACCGTGTGGTCTGGCAAGTATTAAATGCGTTACGTTCACACGATGACCGCTTTGATGCAATGCTCAACAAAATGGAATTTGATGGTGCAGCAAAAGATAAAATTGAGGTGATTTCAATCATTAGTGAAGTATTTAGAAAACAAACTAAAAAACAGCAAGCGAATAAGAAAAAATATGATAAATCAGGGCGTGGTCAGCATAGCATTGGCAATAAGAGTGATGATTTTGAAGGCGAACAACTGGATCTGCAATTTGAAGTCGGTGAACTTGAACGTGCTTTAGTGGCAAAAATCGTTAAAAAATGTGGCAATCGAACCCATTGGGAAGATTGGGCTGCTGACGTGGCAAAAATCGCACAAACTCATATTGACCGCATCAATGCTATTTTAGAAAATCCACAAAACACAGCGCAACGTGAAGCCTTTAATGCTTTTGCAAATGAATTACGCGATGATCTCAACAATGCCATTAGCGACAGCGATGTGGTAGAAATGCTGGCACAGCATTTAATTACCAAACCGGTATTTGATGCTTTGTTCGCCAATGATAACTTCAGTGCACATAACCCAATGTCAATGGCATTACAGGAAACAATTGATAAATTACAAGGGCAAAACATTGCCAATGCGGAAACCAAACGCTTACAAGAGTTTTATGAAAGCATTCAGCTCCGAGTCAGTAATATTCAATCCCCAGAAGGCAAACAACGCATTATCAAAGAACTTTATGAATCTTTCTTTAATAACGCATTCCCTAAAATGCAAGAGCGTCTTGGCATTGTTTATACCCCTATTGAAGTAGTGGATTTTATCCTGCACAGTGTTGAAGATGTACTACAACAAGAATTTAACGCCTCTCTTGCCGATGATAGCGTACAAATTCTTGATCCCTTTACAGGAACTGGTACTTTTATCACCCGCTTATTGCAAAGTGGCTTAATTCCAATTGATAAACTGCCAAATAAATATCAGCAAATTCACGCTAATGAAATTGTGTTGCTAGCTTATTATATTGCGGCAATTAATATTGAATCGGTTTATCACGCCTTATTAGCACAAAATGAACAGGCTGATGAGGCTAAAAAACAAGGTTATCAACCTTTTAAAGGTATCTGCTTAACCGATACGTTCCAACTTTATGAAAAAGAAGATTTAGTTGATGCCATTTTGGAAGAAAACTCCGCTCGCCGGAAACGCCAGAAAAAACTGGATATTCAGGTAATTATCGGTAACCCACCTTATTCAGCAGGGCAAACTAATGCTAACGATAACAATGCGAATGTCGCTTATCCATTGTTAGATCAACGCATTAGTGATACTTATGCAAAATTTTCTAATTCTACCAATAAAAACAGCCTTTACGACAGCTATATTCGTGCGATTCGTTGGGCATCTGATCGAATAAAAAATAAAGGTGTTATTGGTTTTATCACTAATGCAAGCTTTATTGATAGTAATGTTGCAACAGGGGTGCGTAAATGCCTCGCTGAAGAGTTTTCAAGTTTATATATTTTCCATATGCGTGGAAACTCTCGCACTTCTGGAGAAGAAGCTAAAAAAGAAGGTGGAAATATCTTCGATATTCGTACGCCAACGGCTATTTCTATTTTAGTAAAAAAACCTGATAGTACAAAAAATGGCAAAATCTATTTTTGTGATATTGGTGACTACCTTAAAAAACAAGAAAAGCTGGATAAAATCATTGAATTTAAAAGCATTAAAGGCATTTCCCAACAAAATGCTTGGCAAGAAATTATTCCCGATACATTTAATGATTGGTTAAATCAACGTGATACCAGCTTTACTCAAAATATAGCTATTGGTGATAAAACAGGTAATGAACCATCTGTGATATTTGATAATTATTCCAGAGGTATTGCATCTGCTAGAGATGTTTGGGTATATAACTTTGCAAAAGAAAAACTTATTTATAATATGACCTCAATGATTAATGTTTATAATCAAGAAGTTATAATATATCAACGTAAACATAAGGAAAATCCTAATTTAGATGTTAATGATATTATTACATTTGATAGTCAGAAAATAAATTGGAGTGATACCTTAAAGACAAAACTCCGCAGATTTGAAACAGCATCAATTAAGCCAGAAAAACTCTCTATATCGTTATATAGACCATTTACAAAAACTAATTTTTATTATGATAAAGTATTTAATGAAAGAACTTACCAAATGCCTAAAATATTCCCAACCCCAACTGCGGAAAATAAGGTGATTTGTTTATCTTTAACAGGCAGTAAAGAATTTTCACTTATTATTACAAATATCATTCCTGATCTACATTTAATTGGTGATGCCCAATGCTTTCCGCTTTATTTATACGAAGAAGATAAAAAAGAGCAAGGGAAATATCATTGCACTGA
This sequence comes from Gallibacterium faecale, assembly GCF_027920745.1. Taxonomy (NCBI): domain Bacteria; kingdom Pseudomonadati; phylum Pseudomonadota; class Gammaproteobacteria; order Pasteurellales; family Pasteurellaceae; genus Gallibacterium; species Gallibacterium faecale. The sequence goes on from NZ_JAQIBB010000064.1 coordinate 6,045, forward strand.
TGCCATTACCAATCAAGGCTTGGCTTATTTCAGTGAATATTATGCTGATTTCAATATTCAGAAAGAGGATATTTTCTACTATATTTATGGCTTATTGCATAGTGGAGAATATCGTCAACGTTATGCGGATAATCTCAAAAAACAACTTCCTCGTATTCCACGTGTGAAAAACGTCAAAGATTTTTGGCAGTTTGTACAAGCCGGACGCGCATTAGCAGAACTTCATTTACATTATGATCAAGTGCCAATGTATGATGGCGTACTATTTTCTGGTGGATTAAAAATTATTGAAGATAAGCTCACCGGTGGCGGTATTGCTTTTAAACCTGAAGATTTCTATGTAGAAAAAATGAAATTTGTGAAAAAAGCAGATAAAAGCAAAGTGAAATATAACGAGAAATTCACGATTGAAAATATTCCGTTAGAAGCCTTTGATTATATTGTAAATGGCAAATCCGCCTTAGAATGGGTGATGGAACGTCAATCCGTTAAAGTGGATAAAGACAGTGCTTTAATCAACGATGCTAACGATTGGGCAAAAGAAACGATGAATAATCCAAAATATCCATTGGAGCTATTTTTGCGGGTTATTACAGTTAGCCTTAAAACAATGGAAATTGTGAAAAATCTACCTAAACTCGTGATTTAACTATCTATAATTCATAACAAAAAACCACCTATATTGAAAATATTTTCCGATATAGGTGGTATCAATAACATATCCTTATCTAAAATAAGTAATTAAAACACAAACATCACTGCGGTTACCCAAATAATACTCAATGCTGGGCCTAATAAACCAATCACAATGCCACCTAGACGGAATTCCGCTTGACGGATTAACCCTGTACTAAATGCGATCGCATTTGGTGGTGTTGAAACAGGTAAAAATAATGCACAAGAGGCACTTAAACCTATTACCAACGGTAAAATCGCTGGGGAAATATCGCCAGAGAATACTTTTAATAATGACAAACCGACTGGAATAAGAATGGTGGTTGCAGCGGTATTACTCATAAAGTTAGAAAGTATCACCGTAATAAACGCGAACAAAATCAATAAAGTAACAAAACTAATATGAATATGACTTAATTGATTGACAAAATGGCTGGCAATTTGTTGCTCTTCAATCGCTAACCCTAACGCTAAACCGCCCGCCACCAACATCAAGGTATCCCAAGGCAATTTACGAACATCATCGGAATCAATTACTCCGAGCATAGTAAGCCCAACAATTGGAATCCCTGAGGCAGCAGCAATCGGAATACCAAACCATTTTGCAGTTAGCCAGAAGAATAAGGTAACGGCTAAAATCACAAGGACAATCGCTTTTTGGGTGCGGTGTTCCCTTGCTTCACTTGGATCGTCTGGCGTAGTCACCGTATTTTGTAAAAAATCAAACTCTAACAGATCAGTAGCACTAATTCGATAACGTTTAATCAGCACTCGCCAAAAGATAAAAATTAGCACAATCGCTATCGGTGTCCCCATCAACATCCATTCTAAAAACGAAATGTGATAACCAATATTTTCTAATGCCCCTACCGCAATCGCATTTGGTGCAGAACCAATAATCGTTGCCATACCGCCAATTGATGCAGCAGCTGGAATGCCTAATAACAATGCACGAGAAATATTAGCTTTTTTATCTAAGGTCACAAATAATGGACTAACAGTGGCAATCATCATTGCTGTTGTGGCGGTATTACTCATCAACATTGACATAATGGCGGTAAGCGCCATTAATCCTAATAAGATATTTTGTGGATTTTTACCAAACTTCGGTAACATTCGTTTGAGTAATAACAGATCTAACTCTGTTTTTTTCATCGCTTCCGCAAGGAAAAAACCACCTAAAAATAACCAAATTACACTATCAGACCAAGTTTGCAGATATTGCATTGCATTTTCTGCATCACTTCTCCCCATAATTAATACCAGAAAACCAATGATCAGAATCCCCACGGAAAAAGGCGGAATCGCTTCTGTTACCCATAATGAAATTGCAAAGAAAATTAAAAATAGCACATAATTTTGCTTTTGATTAAAAGCGGGATCGCTGAGTAAGTTCATCATCACACCGCCAAAAATGAGCGAGAAGAGAAATAGAAGAACTTTACTTTTGCGTGCTTCTGCAATTGGGTGCTTGGTGAATTTTTTTAATGATGTATAAATAGAATCAGACATAAAAACTCCCTCTTTTTGCCTTGGTCTGTTGAGAATTTGTTGTTAGCTGCGTTATAGGCAAAACAAAACATCCACTTCTCCAAATAATCACCTGAATTAATTATAGTAAAAAAAGAGAGTTGCTACTCTGCCTTACATCACACTTTTATGGCACAAGAAATTGAATTTATTAACAATTAATCTATATTTTTGAAACACTTAACAGTGTGCTTGAATTCCCGCTTCAATTTGTGCAAATAACTCATAACGTTTACGGTACATCGACCGTTTTTTACTTTGAATTTCTTCTAACGAGCGCTGTTCAACTTGTAGTGGTAATAACCAATAATCATTCTGATAAGTCGCACTATTTTCTTGCCAAAACTCATCATAATTCATATAAATTTTTTTACTGCCGTGCAAACGAATTTTAGTTTGATAACGGTGCGGAATACCGACTAATTGCAGTTGCCAATGTTGGGCTAACCATTTAAAACACTCTACCAACATAAACATTGGTCGCATACCATGTAGTTGTTTGGTCAAACGTTTTACGATTTCTGCCGCATTTTCACCTTTAGGACCTTGCATACTGGCAATTAATAGGCGATTCCCTTCGATAATCGCAAAAGAAGCATCATAATATCGCTGTTCCGTATCATCTTGAATATTAATAGAAAATAATCCCTCATAAGGATCAATTTGATTAATATTAAGATGTAAACGCAAGCCATTGCCCAATTCTGCTAGTTGAATCGTGCCTATTGTCACTAATTGCTGACAACGTTCTTCACCTAACAATTTTTCTATCATCATAAATGTATTTTGTAGTTGTCGCGTACGTTGCATTGGCGAAAAACGCTTATCACAGTAATGAAATAAGATCGTATGGAAGCGATGTTTATGTTCTTGGAATACAGGTAGCCAAACTGGATGTGTATTCAAAAATTGAATAAATTGATTCCCTGCTTGATAGCTGGCTAAACGTCGCCAAAAATAACGTAATACATGGCGGATCTGTTTTAACAAACGTTTTTCCTGCCCTAATGGATACATTTCTCTTACTGTCGGAAAGTGGGTAAAGGGTTGTTGTTCTGACATATTTTTCTTCATTATTAATTTAAGTGGCGTTATTCTATGTAACTCATTGCCAAGTGTAAAATTTTACTGCTCTCTTTTTTGATGAAATCGTAGAATTACCTTGCAAATCGCCATTTTTTGCATATAAAATCACTTTTATTACATAATTATTCAAAAATAATAATAGGAAGTTTTATGATCCGCAGCACTGAACTCGTACAATGGTTTCGTCAATCTACCCCCTATGTTACTGCGCACAGAGGGAAAACCTTTGTCATTATGTTAGATGGTTATACCACCGCCAGCCCTAATTTTATTAATATTATTGATGATATTAGCTTGTTGCACAGTCTAGGTATCAAATTGGTGATCGTATTCGGCGCAAGAAAACAGATCAATGATGCTTTACACCTTGCACAAATTGAAGAACACTATCACAAAAATATTCGTGTTACCGATGCAGAAACGTTAAAAATCGTCAAACAAGTCGTAGGAAGTTTACAGCTTGATATTACTGCTCGCCTCTCGTTACGGATGAATAATATTACCCATAGTGGTGTGCCTAATGTTGTAAGCGGTAACTTTGTGATCGCTCAACCAATTGGTGTTGATGAGGGGGTCGATTATCAATTAAGTGGTAAAGTACGCAAAATTGATAGCGAGGGAATCAAACAGCAACTAGAACAAAATGCGATTGTGGTGATTGGACCTATTGGCGTATCCGTTACTGGTGAAAATTTTAATCTCGCTTTTGAAGAACTTGCTGCACAAGTTGCGATTAAAGTTAAAGCCGAAAAAGTGATTGGCTTTTGTGAACAGCAAGGTATTCTTGATGAAAATCAACACGTTATGCCAGATCTCACACTACTTGCAGCCGAACATCATCTACAACAATTTATTGCTAATAACCTTTACCATAGCTCAGAAGCGAGATTCTTACAAACTGCCTTAGAAGCTTGCCGTAATGGCGTAAAACGCGCTCACTTATTAAGTTATTTGGAAGATGGCGCTTTATTACAAGAATTATTCTCACGAGATGGGATTGGTACCCAAGTATCATTAGAAAGCTCTGAAATTGTGCGGATCGCCACCATTAAAGATATTCCAAACTTATTGGCTTTAATTCAACCGCTTGAACAACAAGGCATTCTCGTTAAACGTTCTCGTGAACAGTTAGAGATGGAAATTGATCACTACACTGTGATCGATCGTGATGGTGTGATGATTGCGTGTGCTGCATTAAACCCCTATTTCGATGAAAAAATGGCGGAAATGGCTTGCGTAGCAGTTCACCCTGATTATCGTAATTCTGCTCGTGGTGATATTTTACTCTCTCATATCCAAAAACGCGCAATTGCATTAGGCATTGAAAAACTATTTGTGCTTACCACGCGTACAGTACATTGGTTCCAAGAACGTGGCTTCAAGATTGCTAATGTTGAAGATTTACCAACTGAAAAAAGAGAAAAATATAATTACCAACGGCGTTCAAAAATCCTGATTCAAGATTTAAAACAAGAAAATTAATTGAGTTTCCAACAAAATTCGCTAGAATGACGTCCCTTGATTGTCGTGGTTCGCAAACCTCCCACGTTAAAAAACTAGGAACAAATTATGCAAAACAAAAAAGCGGTCGTCATTTTTTCTGGCGGTCAAGATTCTACTACTTGTTTATTACAAGCTCTACAAACTTATGGCAAAGACAATGTGGAAACTATTACTTTCCAATATGGACAACGTCACCATATTGAATTGGAAAAAGCACGTTGGATTGCCAATGACCTTGGTGTAAAACAGACAATTATTGATACTTCTGTTATTACAGCAATTACCCACAATGCACTATTAGATGCAGAACAAACTATTTCACAAAAACAAGGTGAATTACCGAATACGTTTGTGGATGGACGTAATGCATTATTCTTATTGTATGCTGCTATCTATGCTAAAAGCCAAGGCATTAGTGACATCATTACTGGCGTCTGTGAAACAGATTTTAGTGGTTATCCTGATTGTCGCGACATCTTCATTAAATCAATGAACGTGACGCTCAATTTAGCGATGGATTACCAATTTAATTTAATCACACCATTAATGTGGCTCACAAAAAAAGAAACTTGGGCATTAGCTGACCAACTTGGCAAGTTAGATTATGTTCTGCAACATACGCATACTTGTTATGAGGGTGTCGAAGGTGGCTGTCATCATTGCCCTAGTTGTCTTTTGCGTGAAAAAGGATTGAAAGAATACCTTGCAAGCAAAGGACAGTCTGATGTTTAAAGTTGCAAAAGAATTTAGTTTTGATATGGCTCATCTATTAGATGGGCATGATGGCAAATGTCAAAATTTGCATGGGCATACTTATAAATTACAAGTCATTGTAGTAGGTGAAACTCAAGCAGATGGCGCCAAAAAAGGTATGGTCTTGGATTTTGCTGATTTAAAACAAGCCGTAAATCAACATATTTTACAACCAATGGATCATGCTTTTATTTATGATCAAACCAGTGAACGTGAGCAAAAGATTGCAGCATTACTGAATGAACTACATTCTAAAACTTTTGCTTTACCGTATCGGACAACCGCTGAAAACCTAGCTCACTTTATTTTTCAGCGATTACAAGCGCATCTGCCATTTACCATTGATAGTATCCGTCTTTGGGAAACGCCAACTTCATTTGCAGAATATAGGCAGGACTAATGCAAACGCGCTATCGAATTGTTGAAATTTTTGAAAGTTTGCAAGGCGAAGGGTTCAATACAGGTATGCCTGCGATTTTCGTTCGCTTTGGTAAATGTAATTTAGCCTGCCCTTGGTGTGATACTGATTATCAACAGTTTGACACCATGACCTTACAGCAAATTGCTGATCAGGTTGCTGTTTTTAAGAGTAAAAATATTATTATCACAGGCGGAGAACCTACTATTCAGCCACAGTTAGGGAAGTTATTGGCTTATTTTAAGCAACAAGGCTATTTTCTAGCGATTGAAACCAATGGCTTAAAACCAGTTCCCGCAGAAATCGACTATATTGCCACCAGCCCTAAACGGCTATATCAGCATAAATATCAACAATCTTGTATCAGTTCTGCTGATGAAGTCAGGATTGTGAACGATGGCGATGACATTATTGATTTTTGCCAACAAATTGCACAAAAAATTAAGGCAACACACTATTATCTTTCCCCGTGTGAACAACAAGGCGAATTCAATTTATTGGATACGATTCGTAAACTTGGGCAACTAAATGCAACCTCGATAATCAAATGGCAGCTCAGTTTACAAACACATAAGCTAATCGGGATTGAATAATCACAAAAATAAGCAATCGTTTGCGTGAAACTTAACAAGAATAGGCGTATAATTCGCAACGGTTTTCTTTTAAGTACAGGTATCTTGTTATGCAAACTATTAGCCTAAAAAAAATTTATTCTGGGAAAGTTCGTGATCTTTATGAAATTGATGATAAAAGAATGTTGATGGTTGCGTCTGATCGCCTTTCTGCATTTGATGTTATTCTTGATGATCCTATTCCAAGAAAAGGCGAAATTTTAACGCAAATTTCTAATTTCTGGTTCAAAAAACTCGCTCATATTATGCCAAATCATTTCACTGGCGATACTGTTTATGATGTATTACCAGAAGCAGAAGCAAAAGCGATTGAAAAACGAGCTGTGGTTTGTAAACGCCTTACTCCAATTAAAATTGAATCTATTGTGCGTGGCTATTTAACTGGTAGCGGTTTAAAAGATTATCAACAAACAGGCTCTGTTTGTGGTATCGAATTACCAAAAGGCTTAGTTGACGCAAGTAAATTACCTGAACCAATCTTTACTCCATCAAGTAAAGAAGAAATTGGTAATCATGATATTAATATTAGCTATGCGGAATGTGAAAACTTAATTGGTAAAGAATTAGCCGCTCAAGTAAAAACGAAAGCTATTGAACTTTATACTACTGCGGCGGAATATGCTTTAAGCAAAGGCATTATTATTTGCGATACCAAATTTGAATTTGGTTTAGATGAAGATGGTACATTAACCTTAATGGATGAGGTATTAACTCCAGACTCTAGCCGTTTCTGGTCAGTTGATACTTATCAAGAAGGCATAAACCCACCTTCTTTTGATAAACAATTTATTCGTAACTGGTTGGAAAACAGTGGTTGGAATAAACAACCGCCTGCACCAAGAGTACCACAAGAGATTATTGAGCAGACTGTTGCTAAATATCAGGAAGCGTTTGATTTATTAACAAAATAAATAGTTTAAATATTGGGTACTACTAAGTACCCAATATTTTTTATTATAACTAACAAAGTCTAACTATAATAAATACCAGATATTGCATTAATATCTGGCATAGAGAGGAAGAAAAATATATGGATCTTATTCGCTAAATATCAGTTGGTGGCGTGAGTTATTTTTTCTTCGGACGAAAACTATCTACCACTGATTTATGAGTATCAATATAGATACCACTTAATAACTCTAAACAATAAGGGACAGCAGCGAAAATACCTTTCACCATAATCTTACCGTTTTCATCTTTTAACCCTTCTAAGGTTTCTTTAATCGCTTTTGGTTGTCCCGGTAAATTAAGAATTAAACTCTCTTTACGAATTACGCCGACTTGACGCGATAAAATCGCAGTTGGTACAAATTGCAAACTAATTTGTCGCATTTGTTCACCAAATCCAGGCATTTCTCGATCAGCCACCGCTAATGTCGCATCTGGTGTTACATCTCGTTTTGCAGGGCCAGTACCTCCAGTAGTTAGCACTAAATGACAGCCACACTCATCTACCAATTCTTTTAAGGTCTGTTCAATTAATGGTTGCTCATCTGGAATTAAGCGAGTTTCGACTGTAAACGGGTCAATTAACGCTTGGCTTAACCACTCTTGAAGCGATGGTAAGCCTTTATCTTGATAGATCCCTTGTGAGGCACGATCCGAAATTGAAACTAAACCTACTTTAAGTTGAGTCATAATGATTTTATCCTTTTAATCCAAACCATTTATCGCCAAAGAAAAAGAGAACTAACCCTGCCATAACAATCAACATTCCCCCTAATTTCCATAGCGTAATTTCTCTTACTGGCATATAAATCAAACCAAAATGGTCAATTAACATTGCCGCCACTAATTGACCAATAATGATAAAAAATAACATATTGGTGATCCCAACTTTTGGAGCAAGGAAAATCGTCGTAAATACCACTAACGCCCCTAATGGACCACCAATAAACTTCCAAAAGGGTTGCCCTGCAAGATTTTGCAAACCTTCCCACAAATTTGTTTTTACCAAACAGACAACAAAAAGTGCTAATGTTCCTGTTGCAAATGAAATTAATGCTGCAATTAACGGCTGCCCTGCAACTACTTTACTTAATTGACTATTGATGGCAGCTTGTGACGCTAAGCCAACCCCTGCCACCAATGCAATCACAATATAAATAATGCCCACTAAATTGCGTCCTCGTTTTCTTCACCAGTACGAATCCGAATAACCCGCTCTACATCATAAACAAAAATCTTACCATCACCGATCTTGCCTGATTGTGCGGTATTCATAATCGCTTCAATACACTGTTCTACTTGATCATCAACCACCACAATTTCTAATTTTACTTTTGGTAGGAAATCCACCATATATTCCGCACCACGATAAAGCTCAGTGTGTCCTTTTTGACGACCAAATCCTTTAACTTCACTCACTGTCATTCCAGTAATACCAATATCAGATAATGCTTCACGTACATCATCTAATTTAAATGGCTTAATAATGGCTTCTATCTTTTTCATATTTGCCTCCTGTGGCTGAGTTAGATTAATTCTAATAATCCCAATACCTCATAATGTGTGGTATATGGGAACATATCGAATAATTGTAATTTGCTTAACCGATAATTTGAGAGATGTACTAAATCACGTTGCATACTCTCAACATTACAACTTGAATAGAGTATAAATTTCGGTTGTAACCTATTTAAATAATTTGCTAATTGTTCGCCAATCCCTCGTCTTGGTGGATTCACAATCACAAAATCAGGCTGTTCGCCTTGTTGTGCCTGATATTGACTGGCATCTAAATCCTGAAAATGAATATTAGTTAGCCCTAATTTATCTGCTGCTCGCTTAGCCGCTTGAATAGCAGAGGCTGAAATCTCAATCCCTACTAAAGACACATTAGGATCAACTGCTCGGCGAGCCACTGCACAATGCAAACCAAATCCGCCTACACCACAAAAAAGATCCCAGATCTTTTGGATAGGAAGATCTTCTATCCACTGTTGTGCCGTGCGATATAACGCTGCTGCCACCTGTGGATTAGTTTGGAAAAAGCCTTGTGGACGAATAAACAGAGAAATCTTATTAAATTGTTCTTCTAACATCTGTTCATCTGTCAAATAAATTTCCTGCTCACCTTCAAGAATCGCTGCTGGCTGCGGTTGAATATTGGCGGTTACTACACTAATTTGTGGTAATTTTTGCAACAATGCTGGTAATTCACGCCGAATTAAACCCAATTTATTCTCACTTCTTAGCACAAATCGCAACATAAATTTTTTGCTCCACTGGCTTTGTGTGAGCAAAATATATTTTAATTCGCCCTTACGTTTTGCAATGTGATAAGGCACTAATCCCGCCCGCCCAACAAAATCTTTTAGCTGTTGAAAAATAGTTTGAAATTCAGTGGGATATAACAAGCAATCTGTTAAATCAACCGCACTTTCCATCACCAATGGATCGGTCAATATACCAAATATTGGTCGCTCTACGGCTCCACTCACTACCATTTTTGCTCGATTCCGCATTGCCACAGGGGCTGAAACTTGGGCAGGTAAACAAATGGTCTTAGTGTCAATAAAATCAATTAGTGTTTGTTGTAAATGCTGCTGCTTTTGCGCAATTTGTTGTGAGTAATCTTGCTCAATCCAGATACAAGAGCGGCAATTTTTTTGTGCGAAATGCGGGCAATTCATTATGCTTGTGCCTTCTCTTTCATTTCTAGCCATTGTTGCTGTAAAGCACTTAGACGCTGATGTGCCGTTACCCAACGAGAAGTCGCTTGCAACTCAGAAAGTGAAAAACGTTGCTGCTTCGCTAACTGTAAATAAGCCGCTTGTTCTTGCTGGGTTGGTTGGTAAGTTAAACCATCTAATACTTCAATAACGCCTGCACGTTCATTACAGAGTAATAAAATATCGCAACCCGCGGCTAATGCTTGTTCACTTCGTTGTACAAAACTCCCCATAAATCCTGCGCCTTTCATCCCTAAATCGTCAGAAAAGATTAAGCCAGTAAAACCAAGCTGTTTCCGTAACACACTCTTTAACCAATAAGCTGAACCACTTGCTGGTTGATCATCTGCCTGTGTATAAATCACATGAGCTGGCATAATGGCTTTTAACTTATTTTTACTAATTAATTGTTGGAAAGGCTGAATATCTTGGCAAAAAATCTGTTCAACTGGACGTTCATCTTTTGGCGTTTCTAAATGTGAATCAGCAATGACAGCACCATGTCCAGGAAAATGTTTACCTGTGGTTGCCATACCTACTTGCAACATACCATCACAAAATGCTTCAGCTAAAGGTAATAATTGTTGCCAATCTTGATGAAAACTACGATCGCCAATCGCTTTACACTGATGCCCCACATCTAACACTGGCGCAAAACTAAGGTCAATATCCATTGCAATCATTTCTGCTGCCATCAGCCAAGCACTCTCTTTTGCCCAATATTGTTGTTCCTCTGCTGGCAATATACGTGCAAAAGCTTGCATCGCAGGTAATTGGGTAAATCCTTGGCGAAAACGCTGCACCCGCCCACCTTCTTGATCAACCGTAATTAATAAAGGACGTTTTACCTTTTGGCGAATATCTTTAATTAAAGCTTGTAGCTGCGGAATATCTTCAAAATTTCGAGTAAATAAGATCACACCAGCAATTAAAGGATGGTTTAAAATCTCAACTTCTTCTTGTTCTAATTCTTTCCCTTGTAAATCAACAATCAATTTCGCCATATAGCTTCCTAGCCTCTAATTTGCTTTAAAGTAAACTCGATAATTGGTACTTTCCGCTGTTGGTTTTCGTAACGTAATTTTCACTTGTTGTTTCACCGCTAAAATTAATTTCTGCCAAACCTCTTGTTGCTGCCAATCAGCTCGTTGTGTTACTCCCTTTTTATCATACCAAGTTAATAAATAAGCGGTTTGTATGCTTTGATTACTCGCATTTTTTAGCAGTAATTGATTTGCTGATGCCGTTACTTCCAATGCAGGCACTAATTCTGATTCAATATTCACAATCGGCGTTGCACTATATAACGGAGAGATTGTTTTTGATGAACAGGCACTTAATCCAAGCAACATACAACATAAATAAATTAATTTACGCATCTTCTCTCCCCATTATGCATTGTTAATTGAAAATGAAATCACATCTTCAATATTATCGGTTGATAGTGCAATCATTAATAATCGATCAACACCTAACGCCACACCTGAACAAGAAGGAAGCCCCGATTTTAAAGCCGCTAAGAAACGAGAATCCATCTGTTGTGGTGATAAATGTAATTTTTTACGTAATAAATTATCTTGTTCAAAACGATGTAATTGTTCATTTGCATCTGTTAATTCATGAAAGCCGTTCGCAAGTTCTAAGCCCTTATAATAGAACTCAAAACGTTCTGCCACTCGGTGATCTTCCGAGCTAATTTGTGCTAATGCTGCTTGTGCCGCTGGGAAATGATATACCGCTACTGGATGATCCTGACCAATATTCTTTTCTACAATTTCACTAAACAGATATTGTAATAAGGTATCTCGTCCTTCCATATCTGCATTGACTAATCCTTGTTTTTTCGCTTTTTCAACTAACTCTGCTTTGGTCGCTGAAAGAGGATCTAAACCAACATACTCTTGAAACACAAATTGATAACTTAAAGATTCTGTCGGTGGGCAATCTAAAATTTGTTGCAATAAATCATCAACTTCATTGATTAACCGATACATATCAAAAAAGGGACGATACCACTCCAACATCGTAAATTCAGGGTTATGTCGTTTACCCGCTTCTTCATTACGAAATACTTTGCTAATTTGGAAAATAGGACCACTTCCTTCCGCCAATAAACGCTTCATATGATATTCAGGGCTAGTAATTAAATGCAGCGTTTGTGGGTTTGAAGCAAATGGTGAGGTAAATTCTGTTTGAAATGTCGATAAATGTACATCTGTTACCGAAAAAGCACTTAAAATCGGTGTTTCTACTTCAAGCAAGCCTCGATCAACAAAGAATTGCCGAATATCGGCAATAATTTTGGCTCGCTTTAATAAGTTTTGAATAGAAGAAGTCGATTTCCAATTTTCATCTTGGACAATAGCTGACATAGTTGATCCCTTGTTGATAAAAACAAACGTTTTATTGTAATGGGTTAAAGATGAAATAACAATTTAACCAATAAGATTAAGCGGCTTCTGTTAAAGCAAAAAGTTGGTGGCTATTTTGCCAAATTTGTTCTACTAAAGTTTCGTAACGTTCAGAACGCAATTCTGCTAATGCTTGTGCAATTAAAGGCAAGCGAGCTGGATGATTAGGCTGCCCTTGCCAACCAGACACAGGCATATCCGGACTATCTGTTTCTAATACTAATGAAGTTAATGGTAATTGAGCGATTGCTTGGCGTGTTTTATTCGCTCTTGAATAGGTAATTGTACCCCCAACCCCAATTTTGTAGCCTAAATCGACAAAACGTTTTGCCTGTTGATAACTACCAGAAAAGCCGTGAATTACGCCTGTTTTGGCTAAATCATACCTTTTTAAAAAAGGAAATAATTGATCATGCGCGCGGCGAGAGTGCAAACTCACTGGCAGTTGATAACGCTTAGCTAATGCTAATTGTGCTTCCAAAAAATCGCATTGTTTTTGCCATAATTCCGCTGTGGTAATTTCTGGTGGATAACGATCCAAACCAATTTCGGCAACCGCAATACAATTTGCTTTGCGTTCAGCTAAACATTGCTCTAATAGAAGTAAATCCTGTTCTGTATGTTGAGCAATAAATAAAGGATGTAATCCTAAGCCATAATAAAGATTAGATTCAGTAGATACCCATTGAGGCAGTTTGACTAAGCTTTGCTGATCAATCCCCACCACTAGCATCTTGAGCACTTTTTGAGCTGTCGCTGCCTCTACAATTTGGTGTAGTGATTGCTGTAAATCATTCGCTAAGTAATCAAGATGGGTATGGGTATCAAAAAACATAAATTAAGCCTAAACCACTAAAACGAGTTTGAATAACCTAACCACATTGCAGCAATAAAACAGATGAATGCTAATGGCAGTAACTTATTTTGTGGGTGTTCACGTTTGAACGCTTTGGCAGCAAAAATGATATATAACACTAAGGCAGCGATCTTAATAAGCAGCCAATCAACTAAACTAAAATTAAACACCAATAGAAAAGTTAAGCCACTCACTAATAAAGCAGTGTCAGCGATATGGGGTAGAATCCGCAATAATTTATATTGGCGCCATGACTTACCCTGCCATTGTAAACCACCACGAATCACAAATAAGATTAAGCTTGCCCAAGCGGCAAAAAGATGAACATAAATTACAGTAATCATAAAATAAAAAAATAGCCGTCTAAAAATAGACGGCTATTGTGCATAATCACTGTTTTAAAATCAATAATTAAGCTGGGTTAGTTTCTGAATCTGGGTCACCATCAGCAATTGGTTTCAACATTGTGAAGAAACAAACTGTTGCTAATGCAGTTAAACCAACACCTACCCATACAGCTGTATCATAAGCTAAACCAAAACCAATCTTCGCATAGGCTAAGAATGTTGCTGATACCATAGTCATAAAGATCGCTGGGATAGTACAAATCCAGTGGAATTTATGATAACGATAGAGATATGCAGCCGCAGTCCATAACATTACCATTGCTGTGGTTTGGTTTGCCCAACCGAAGTAACGCCATAATACTTGGAAGTCAAGTTTAGTAATGATAAAACCAGCTATAAATAAAGGCACTGCAATCATTAGACGTTTCATTAAATTCTTTTGATCAATTTTAAAGAATTCTGCAATGATTAAACGTGCTGCACGGAATGAAGTATCCCCAGAAGTAATTGGTAATACCACCACACCAAGCACAGCTAAGATACCACCGAAGTAACCTAACATTTGAGTGGCTGAATCATAAACCACTTTTGATGGTGTACCCATATTAATTGCTTCATTCATTTCTGCTGGGCTGTTATAGAAAGTTAAACCAACCATACACCAGATTAGCGCAATAATTCCTTCACCAATCATTGCACCGTAGAATACAAAACGACCTTCTTTTTCATTTTCCATACAACGCGCCATTAATGGAGATTGGGTAGCATGGAAACCAGATACCGCACCACAAGCAATGGTTACGAAAATCAATGGCCAAATTGGTAATCCAGTAGGGTGTAAGTTTTCAAAGAATTTAGAGAAACTCATCTCGCCGATACTATGGAATAACGCTTTATCTTCAAATAATAATGCGAAGAACATACCAAATGACATGAAGAGTAATAAGGCACCGAATAATGGATAAACACGTCCAATAATTTTATCAATTGGTACCAAAGTTGCAATGATGTAGTACACGAAAATTATGGTTGTCCAGACAACAAGGGTATGACCACGATCAAGGTTCATTGATTCGCCAAGATTATCCATTGTTAAGTTGGTTAATAATCCTGCTGGAGAAATTACGAATACTACCCCAACAAGCACCAACAACACTAATGCTAAAGCATTCATAAAGTGTTTAACTGGCGCGCCTAAATATTTACCTGTTAAATTAGGTACTGAAGCACCACCATTACGTACACTTAACATACCACTAAAGTAATCATGTACTGCACCAGCAAACACACAACCAATCACGATCCATAACATCGCAACTGGTCCATATAATGCCCCTAAAATTGGTCCAAAGATCGGTCCAGTTCCAGCGATATTTAATAACTGAATTAACCAAATTTTTCCTTTAGACATAGGAACGTAATCCACACCATCATTCATTAAATGGGCTGGCGTATCACGTTTTGGATTGATTTTAAAGACTTTTTCTACGATAGAACCGTAAATGAAGTAGCCCGCAATTAAGAAAGCTACCGATAAGAGGAACCACACCATAATTTTTACCTCAAGAATGTTATTTAAAGCGGCGAGATTTTAACAAAAGAAAAATAAGAATGTTAAAAATTTATTTAAAGATGTGATTAATATCACATCTCTTTTATCATAGTGCTGAAAAAGCTAGCAGTGGCATCGTTATAAATCACTAAAACCACTTAAAAAACCTTTTTTATAAGGAAAATCGATAAATAATTTGATTCGCCGATCCTCGCCAAACTAAGGTAGGATCGGCTTGTTCTTGAATAAATTTACCATCAATTAAGACATCAATATAAGCCAACATCTCACGTTGTTGCTGATCTAACTCAGCAAGTTGATAACCAGTCCAACACCAAATATCCTTATCTGGACATTCCGTTTTAATCCGTTTCACCAAAGACAACAATCTTTTAACATTTCGTGGATGTAATGGATCACCACCCGACAAAGATAATCCTTGGCGGCGAATCCTTGTGTCTTTTAGATCACGGATAATTTGCTCTTCCATTGCTTGATCAAAAAAAACTCCAGAATCAAATGACCAACTTTTTTGGTTATAACAGCCCCGGCATCGATGTGTGCAGCCTGCGACAAAAAGTGTACAGCGAGTACCTTCACCATTTACCACATCCACTGGATAATATTGCAGATAATTCATTGATTAAGCCTTATAAATGTTTTACCCGACGTTTGACTTCTTCTTGTTTACCTGGGTTAAACGGTCGTGCATCAGGACTACCTAAATAACCACATACGCGACGAATTACCGATACTTTTTCACTATTATGGTTACCACATTTTGGGCAAACAAACCCTTTGCTAGTACAAGCAAACTCTCCTGTAAATCCACATTCATAACACTCATCTATCGGCGTATTGGTACCATAATAAGGTACTCTGTCATAACTATAATCCCAGACATCCTCTAATGCTTTTAGATTATGTTGCAAATTCGGATATTCCCCATAGCAAATAAAGCCACCACTTGCTAAAGGTGGATATGCCATTTCAAAATCTAACTTATCGTAAGGATTCACTTTCTTTTCTACATCTAAATGGAAACTGTTCGTGTAATATCCTTTATCTGTCACCCCTTCAATAATACCGAATTGCTTACTATCTAAACGGCAAAAGCGCTCGCATAAACTTTCACTTGGGGTTGAATAAAGACTAAATGCATATCCAGTTTCGGCTTGCCATTTTTTTGTAGCCTCGCTGAGATAACGTACAATCGCAATGCCTTTTTCACGTAAAGTTTCATTGTCAAAGATATGACCTTGTGCATATAAGGCATTTATTGTTTCATGAATGCCAATATATCCTAGCGAAATTGACGCTCTGCCGTTTTTAAAAATTTTTGCTACATTCTCATCTGCCTTTAATCGTACCCCACAAGCCCCCTCCATATAGAGAATTGGCGCAACTCGGGCTTTTGTTTGTTCTAAACGGGCAATTCTGGTTAATAATGCTTGTTTTGCGATTGCCAAACGTTGATCAAGAATTTGATAAAATCTCGCTTCATTGTGTTCTGCTTCCAAAGCAATTCTCGGTAAATTTAGGCTTACTACGCCAAGATTATTGCGTCCTGCGTGAATCTCTCTGCCATCTTCCACATAACGACCAAGAAAACTACGACATCCCATCGGAGCTTTAAATGAACCTGTTACTTTCACCACTTGATCATAGTTTAAAATATCAGGATACATACGTTTAGATGCACACTCTAAAGCTAACTGCTTAATATCATAATTCGGATCTTGAGGTTGTTGATTTAAGCCGCGTTTAATTGTAAACACTAATTTTGGAAATACTGCTGTTTTATGATTCTTGCCTAAACCTCGAATACGATTTAATAAAATAGAACGTTGAATTAATTTCGCCTGCCAGCTTGTTCCTAAACCAAAACCGAAAGTAACAAATGGCGTTTGCCCATTAGCGGTATGTAATGTATTAACTTCATACTCTAAAGACTGAAATGCGTCAAAACATTCTTTTTCAATTAACGCCTGTGCATACGCTTTCTGATCTGGGATTTGCCATGTTTTTGCATTTTGTAGATGTTTTTGATAACTCTTTTCTACATAAGGTGCTAATACTTCATCTAGGCGATCGATCGTTGTGCCACCATAAATATGGCTTGCGACTTGTGCAATGATTTGTGCAGTAACAGCTGTTGCCGTAGTAATTGATTTTGGCGGCTCAATTTCAGCATTTCCCATTTTAAATCCTTGCGTCAGCATTCCTGCTAAATCAACTAACATACAGTTAAACATTGGAAAAAATGGTGAATAATCAAGATCATGATAATGAATTTCACCTTTTTCATGTGCCGCTACAACTTCTGGTGGCAAAATATAACTTTTAGCATAATGCCTAGCGACAATACCTGCTAATAGATCACGTTGTGTTGGTATTACTTTTGCATCTTTATTCGCATTTTCATTAATCAACAACACATTATTTTGTTCAATTAATCCTTCGATCTCTTTTGTCAATCGGCTCCGTTTTTCTCGTTCTTTATCACGATCATGACGATATTCAATATAAGCACGTGCAACTTGAGGATATTCACCACGCATTAAATAATCTTCAACAACTTGTTGGATATAAGCAATATCAACCTGTTGTTTAAAACTATCCACAATCGCAATACTAATGGTTTGGCTTAATTGCTCGAAATATCCATCATCATAAATACCAACCGCTTGAGCTGCTTTTTTCATCGCATTACTAATAAATTGGGCATTAAATGGTACCTGTGAACCATCTCTTTTAATAACGGTTAATAATGCAGCTGCATCTTGATATGTGGTTATTGCTGGTGAGGAGGAAAGAATTTTATTGAACATAGCTGTCTCCTTATTTAAATTGGAGATACTATATATTGATATTTTAATTAATTCAAACACAATATATTGTGTTTTGTTATCCTAAATCAGTAAACATTACAAATTTGTAATCATCCTTTTTTCTCTAACAGAGATATCACTTTATCCATCAGAAAGCGCAAAATTAACAAATTTAAC
>NZ_JAQIBB010000065.1:0-24341 GCF_027920745.1 Gallibacterium faecale
ATTCTAAGATGCTTTTTTTGTTACTCTGTAACTTCTTCTACTACTTCAGGTGTTTTAAATGGAGAAGGTTGGTTAGTTAATTTAGCCAAAATACTCGCTAAGGTTTGACGCATATCTTTGCGATGTACGATCATATCAATTGCGCCTTTTTCCAATAAGAATTCACTACGTTGGAATCCTTCAGGTAGCTTTTCACGTACCGTTTGCTCAATTACACGTGGACCAGCAAAACCAATTAAGGCCTTTGGTTCAGCAATATTAATATCACCAAGCATAGCGAAACTTGCGGAAACACCACCTAAGGTTGGATCAGTGAGTACAGAAATAAAAGGCATGCCTTTTTCACGCATCTTCGCTAATACAGCACTGGTTTTCGCCATTTGCATTAATGAAATTAAGGCTTCTTGCATACGTGCACCGCCACTTGCAGAGAAACAGACAAATGGACAATTATCTTCTAATGCTTTTTCAGCGGCTTTGACAAATTTTGCTCCAACAACTGATCCCATTGAACCGCCCATAAAATCAAAGTTAGAAGCAGCAGCAACAATCGGCATTTCATATAATTTTCCAGAAAAAACGATTAAAGCATCTTTCTCACCAGTTTGTTTTTGTGCAGCAGAAAGACGATCTTTATACCGTTTTAAGTCTTTAAATTTCAAAATATCTTGTGGTTCAAGATCTGCTGCTAACTCAACTGCGCTATCTTGGTCTAAAAGCGCGAGTAGGCGAGTACGCGCATCAATTCGCATATGGTGACCACATTTTGGACAAACTTCTAAATTACGACTAAGTTCTTCACGATATAAAACTTGTTCACAGCCTGTACATTTCGTCCAAATACCTTCAGGAACGTTAGATTTACGTGCACCTGAAATTGGGTTTTTATTAAAAATTCTTTCAATCCAGCTCATAATTTACTTTATCTCCAATGTTGGGATGATAGCGAATGCGGCGTTATTAAAGCACAAATTTAATGAATTGAGTATCTTTTCATTCAGATTACTCAACTGCATCAGCTAAAAAAAGTGGGCCAACCGCATTTTTGGGTAGCTCAAATTGTGATGGATAACGTACTTCAACTAAGTACAAACCAGCTGCTTTAGCGGTTGGTGCTGCTAGAGTACGATCTTTTTGTTGTAATAACCAAGCAATCCATTCTGGAGGTTGTTTACCAGATCCGACCTCTAACAAGCTACCAACAATATTTCTCACCATATGGTGAACAAAGGCATTAGCTTGAATATCGACTATAATATAGTGGCCTTTGCGTGAAACCTGTAAATGGTGAACATTTCGATTAGGTGATTTTGATTGGCATTGCGCAGCTCGGAAAGAACTAAAATCATTTTCTCCTAATAGAAACTGTCCTGCTTGATGCATTAATTCAGCATCAAGTGGTTGATGATAATGAGTTATGCCGTTTGCCAGAATCGCCGGGCGTTGAATATGGTTATAAATGATATAACGGTAACGTCGAGAAAGTGCACTAAAGCGAGCATGAAAATCTTCGGCAACTTCGCTAGCCCACGTTACCGCAATATCAGGTGGTAAATGCACATTAGTACCGAATGTCCAAGCTTGTAGTAGACGAGTGGCTTGAGTTGTAAAGTGAACGACTTGTCCAGTAGCATGAACACCAGCATCAGTACGCCCAGCACAAAAAATTTCAATAGGTTCATTAGCGACAATGCTTAATGCACGTTCTAATTCGCCTTGAATACTTGCTACGGATTGTTGTTTTTGCCAGCCAAAATAGCGAGAGCCATCATAGCTAATGCCGAGAGCAACTTTTTTCATCATTGTTTAAAGAAAAAGATTAATGTTTTAGATAAAAAAACACCAACATTGCTGTTGGTGTTTTTTTCAACGTGAATTAAACACGTTTGAAGTCAATGTGAAGAAGTTTTGGTTTGAAGTGGTGACGTTGCATAGCTTGTGCTTTAACAGCAACTTCTTTACCATCAATAACCAAAGTAATTACTTCAGAATAGAAAGCATCTTGTACTTGAGCATTATTTAATTCATCGTGGCTCAATACGATAGATACTGCTGGTTCTTCACCGCCATATACGATAGCAGGAATTTGACCATTTCTACGCAAGCGGCGGCTCGCACCCTTTCCTTGCGCTTGACGAACTTCAGCGTTAAATTTAAACATTTTTATTTCTCTTTTAGTTAAAACCGATTAGGTTGTTAAACAAAACAAGCTACAGGCGACCCAGCAGCTTGACAAAATTAAGTGCTGAACAAAATCAGCGGAGGCATTATAGAGAAATTGATTGAAAATGCAATGTTTTTCTTGGTTTATGTATGACTTATCTTATTTAGAGAGATGATTTTATCCTATTGAAAGAAATTTTTGTTATCTACATCAATAATTCAGAGATTTTAGGTAGTAATTCCTTGTTAAAGAGGGCAAAATAACACCCCGAAAAAAGAGGAAATCTCAATAATTTTAGGTAAAGTTTTTATTTTTTATTTGGAAGTTTGTTGTGCAATTATTAGTTGAATTTTTTACCAATTATGGCTATTTCGCAGTTTTATTTGTATTAATTATCTGTGGGTTCGGTGTGCCAATTCCTGAAGATATTACATTGGTTTCAGGGGGGATTATCGCTGGATTAGGCTATGCTAATCCTCATATTATGCTAGTAGTCAGTATGATTGGTGTGCTACTTGGTGATAGTACCATGTATTGGCTCGGACGTATTTATGGGGTGAAAATTTTACGTTTCCGCCCATTACGCCGTATTTTAAAACCTAAAACGATGCGAGCAGTACGAGAAAAATTTGATCGTTATGGTAATCGGGTGTTGTTTGTTGCACGTTTTCTTCCTGGTTTAAGAGCACCAATTTATATGGTGGCGGGAATTACACGTCGTATTAGTTATGTACGCTTTGTTTTTTTGGATTTTTGTGCAGCAATTATTTCTGTACCAGTTTGGGTCTATTTAGGTTATCACGGTGCACATAATATTGATTGGATTAAAGAACAAGTGAGTAAAGGGCAAACTGGTATCTATATCTTATTAGGTTTGTTAGCTCTCTATTTAGCCTTCCACTATTTCCGCAAGAAACGTCAATCATAATAGTAATTTATTAGATTTCGCTCCTAGGTTTTAGGGCGAAGTCTAAATAATCACAAAATCTATTTTTTCATATAATAAAAATCAAACGTAGCAAAAATTCTTTGTTAAATTACACAATAAAATAAAGCCATTATTGTGAGAAATGCCTAATTAGATCAATAAATTGTGAATTTAATAGTAAAAAACTCCAAGAATTTATAATAAACCAGCGAAAAATTGTGTTAGCTCAAATTCTACAAAAAACAACTCCATTATAATGCCCGACAGTTTTTTAATAAAAGGAAGAAATAATGAGCTGTTTTTTTGTAACGGGTACGGATACAAATGTTGGAAAAACAATCGTGAGTCGTGCGATTATTCAAGCGTTGCAAGCTAAGGGCATAAAAATCGTAGGATATAAACCGATTGCTTGTGGTGAAGAAGATAGTATTTATACAGAAGCATTAAAAGATGAGTTAGAAGAGGATCATACTGAAAATAATAAAGACGTAAAAACTTTAATGAGCAGTACCAACGAGCCGGTAACTTATCAAGAAATTAATAGTTATACCTTTACTGAAAGCAGCGTACCTGTATTGGCTGCTTTAGATGAAGTAAACAATATTGATGTTGCGAAACTGGATCAAGATCTTGAATATCTCACTGCACATTATCAATCAGTTTTAGTTGAAGGAACTTACGGTTGGCTAACGCCAATTAATAAAGAGATGACCTTTGATAAATGGGTACAAGAACACAAAATGCCAGTAGTGTTAGTCGTGGGAATTAAAGAAGGTTGTGTGAATCATGCCTTATTAACTGCACAATCTATTTTAGCTGCTGGTGTACCTTTATTAGGTTGGGTAGCAAATCGGATTAACCCTTGCTTACGCCATTATGCTGAAATTATTAAATTGCTACATCAAGTGATTGATGCGCCATTATTAGGCGAAATTCCTTATGTTCATCGCCCAGAACAGCAAGAATTAGGGCATTTTATTACCAATCTTGATCGTCTAACTTATTTAAAAACAGAGAATTGTTAGTGCGAGAATAAGAACATAGAGACTTAATTCTTATAAAACCTCCTTAGCCCTCTTTAAACTCAAAGAGGGCATTTTTTCTCCAATTTCACCAAATAATTTAGCTAGATAAGAATAAATCAGGAAAAATTTTAATTTTTCTATTGAAATGAGAATTGTTATCAAATAAAATCCGCCAACTTTTAATAATGGATGATTAATCGTTAGGTGTGTTGTGTTTGAACTTAATTCAGTTTCCTTTTCATTAGCAGAAAAAACCTTGTTACACCCATTATCATTGACTTTTTCTACGGGAAAAATCTATGGCATCATTGGGCAAAATGGGTCTGGAAAATCCACATTGATTAAACTTCTGGCACGGCAGCAAGCCATTTGTTCTGGAGAATTGTTATTTGATCAACGCCCAATCGAACAATGGAAAAGTAAAGCATTTGCACGTCAAGTAGCGTATTTACCACAGCATTTACCTCAAGCACATCATTTAACCGTTGCTGAATTATTAAAAATGGGACGTTATGCATGGAATGGTCTATTAGGACGTAATTCTAAACGTTAATCAGCCAGCGTTAGAAGATCAGGTCATTGATTTAGGTTCACGGTTACAACCGAATAAAGAGCTATTAGCAACATTGTCAATTCAACTATTTCCTAATGGCGATATGTTTATGCCTGCGGTTGAAGCAAATCGCCACTACTTAACAGCACTACAACAGGCTCCACGTATCAATTTTTATCAATTTGGGGATTTTTGGAATAATCAAATTAAAGCAACTCGCCAATTAGCCCAAAGTTTGGACCATATTGTGCAAGGCGAACAGCTGATTCAGCAAACAGAACAGTTATTGAATACTGTAAAGCAGCAGCTAACTAAGCAAAAGCATAGACCGTTATTAGTCGTGCAATTTATTGATGGACGGCATTTGCGAGTTTATGGGAAGCAGAGTTTACCAGGCGTAGTATTAGAAAAAATAGGTCTAACTAATGCGTGGCAACAGCCAGTTAATCTATGGGGTTTTACTCAAATTGGGATTGATCAGTTAGCACAATTTGCTGATGCTCGTTTAATTGTGATCAAACCTTATCCGCAACAAATACCACTTGAGTTAGCCAATAATACATTATGGAAATCTTTACGCTTAGCCAAAGATCCATTGATTTTACCTGCTATATGGACATTTGGCGCATTGCCATCAATGCAACGATTTAGTGTAGCTTTACGAGATGCATTACTGGATGGTGGATTAGTATGGTAATGACAAGTTATTTAAATCGTAGTTTATTGATCTTAGCGATTGTTCTATTTAGTGTCGTAGTGAGCTGGCAATGGTATGCAATAGCAGATCAAGCGATAGCACAATTATTACTTTTTAATTTCACTTTACCACGTGTAGTGATTGCTATTTTAGCAGGGATCAGTTTAGGTAGTGCGTCATTATTGTTGCAACAAACAATGAATAATTCGTTGGCATCAGATAGTACATTGGCAGTCAGTGGCGGTGCACAATTTGCTCTATATTTGGCAACACTATTTTTCCCGGCTTTATTACAATTTGGCACGACAATCATTGCTGTAATTGGGGCTTTATTGACTCTCGGTTTGGTTTTGTTATTAGCTTGGCGGCAATTAGGTTCGCCATTATTAATCGTGCTATCTGGTTTAGTACTGAGTTTTTATTTTGGTGCTTTTTCTGCACTATTAACTCTATTTTATCCAGAAGAAAGTCGAGGTTTGCTGGTTTGGGGGAGTGGCTCTTTAGTACAAGAGAGTTGGCGAGCAAGTCTCACTTTATTGCCATTACTTGTGCCTGGATTAATTGGCATATATTTATTAAGTCCGGCACTACAAGTTTTACAATTACAAGAGGGGAGTGCAAAAAGTTTAGGCGTTAATGTTACACGAGTACGTTTATTAGCAATTATACTAGCGGCTTATCTGGTGGCTATTGTTGTCAGTCGCGTAGGAATGTTAGCTTTTATCGGGTTAGCTGCAACAACCTTAGCTCGGCAATCTGCCAATCATCGTTTTACTAGCTTATGGTGGCGTAGTGCGTTTTTTGCATTAATCACAGATTTAAGTTTGCAATTAATTAATCAGTGGTGGCAGATACAATTACCAACAGGATCAGTTACCGCACTATTTGGTACGCCATTATTATTATGGTTGGTATTTCGGGAGCGGCAACATTATGGGCGAGTACAACAACCCGCCAATAGATTGGTCATCAGAAATTCTCGTTTAACTTATCCTCTCTTAACCATATTGCTGTTGTGCAGTTTAGTCTGTGCATTTTATATTGGTCGAAATCAGACTGGTTGGTCGTTTACACTGAATCATAGTTTATTTGAATTACGCTTTCCTCGGATTGCTTATGCGTTTGTCGCAGGAACGTTATTAGCGTTAGCTGGGGTAGTATTGCAACGCTTGAGCCATAATCCAATGGCTAGCCCAGAATTACTTGGTATTACATCAGGTGTCAGTTTTGGTGTATTGCTGGCGATTTTTATTGTAGGTTCGGTAGCAATTAAACCATTTCTCCTATTTGGTGCATTGGGTGCAGTGTTAATCATAGGATTAATTTGGTTAATTAATCAGCGTAATGGCTTACAACCAGAACAAGTGTTGTTAACTGGGATCAGCCTATCGGCAATATTTGATGCGGTATTGCGTATTTTAGTAGCAAGCGGTGATCCAAGAGCGTTACAACTACTGAATTGGGGTGCAGGATCAACTTATTATGCAGAACTGCCAATTGCAGTTTGGGTGATAATTTTTTCTTTTGGGTTGCTGCTTGTTAGTCTTATTTTTTCTCGTTGGTTAGATTTATTGAGTTTGAATGCAATCGTTGCACAGGCGGTTGGTATGAATCTGTTATTAGCCAAAATTGTGCTATTTGCTTTAGCGATTGTTTTGACGTTATTAGCAACCTTAATTGTTGGTACTTTAAGTTTTATCGGTCTATTAGCCCCTCATCTAGCTTATTCTCTCGGTTTCAATACAGCTAAATCACAATTAATTGCTGCAAGTTTATTGGGGGCAACGGTGATGATTTTTGCTGATTGGTTAGGTCGGCAATGGCTATTCCCGTATGAAATTCCTGCTGGTTTAGTAGCAACCTTATTAGGAGGAAGCTATTTCATTATTTTAATGCGTAAGTTGTAACCCATTTTATTTACTATCATAGGAGAAAACAGATGAAAAAACTTTCATTAATTAGCGTGTTATGTGGATTATCCATCCCAGCTGTGGTGCAAGCACATGATTTATGGGCATATGGGCTACAAGCAGAAGCGGATAAGCCATTACAGGCAGTATTAGGTTATGGTGATCGTTTCCCTTTAGGCGAAAAGATTGCGGAAAGTCGTTTAAATATTTTGAATCCATTAGTGCTACATAAATTAGATGGCAGTTCAGAAACCTTAATGCAACAAGGTGAGAATTATCACTATGTAACTAAGGAAAAGTTAGCAAAAGGGGAATATAAACTCTCTGCGAGTTATAAACCAACTTTTTGGTCAAAAAATGAGAAAGGTTGGAAGCGAGAAAACTTAACTAAAATGCCTGATGCAACTTATTGCGAAGAATCTAGTATGTTTGCTACAACCTATATCAATACAGGAGTAGATGTAAGTGATTTCTCAATTATGCCAGTAGGTTTACCGTTAGAAATTGTGCCATTAGTCGATCCTACTGATATCCATCCTTTAGAAGCAGTGCCTTTTCAAGTTCTCTATAACGGCAAACCTGCAAAAGAAGTTGTAGTGATTGGTACTACTAATGAATTCACAAAATTAGATGAAAAAGCGGTATATGACCACCGTGAACCACAAGCCTTCTCAGGTAAAACTGATGCACAAGGCAAAATCAATTTTATTCCAGCGTTAGCCGGGACTTGGAAAATCAAAGCAAGCTATGAAATGCCTTATCCAGAGGCAAACGTATGCCAAAAACACAAACTTTATAGCACTTATACTTTTCAAGTAAACGCTAAATAATCCATTAAATATTTATTTTATTTTAACCTAAGGAGCTTTTTTGTCATGAATGGACAACGTTTTAAATTATCTTTGTTATCTGCCACATTATGTTTGGTATTACAGCCAGTATTTGCGGAAGAGAGTCAAGAGTTAGAGGGGATTGATGTAATAGCTGGCTCTATGTATCGCATGGGTGAAGTACCGATATATCAAGCCAAATCTGCGATTGCGATTACTCGTGATCAGTTGGATAAACAAGCTATTACAAAAACTGATGAAATAGGGCGTTATCAAGCAGGATTTACTAATCAAGTGTTTGGTGAAGATACCAATACAAACTGGTTTAGAGTGCGTGGTACAGAAGTGACTCAAGCAATAGACGGTTTGCCATTATTTAGTTATGGATTTTTTACGCCTTATACAAATACCTTTGCTTTTGAAGCGATTGAAGTGACTAAAGGTGCTGATGCGATGACATTTGGGGCAGCCCAATCAGGTGGTTTGCTTAACTATGTCACTAAACGACCACATAAAGAACAAATTGGCAAAGGCGAATTTAAGCTAAATATGGGGAATCATACCCAATATGGCTTTGCTGCGGATTATACGGGGATGATCAATAGTAATGAAAGTTTACGTTATCGTTTAGTGAGTTCATATGGTGCAAAGGATGGTCAGTGGGAAGGTAGCAAAAATAGCACTTTCTATATTTCGCCAACAGTAGAGTGGGACATCAGTGATCGTACTCGTTTAACATTATTAACGAGTTACCAGTTTGATAAAGGTATTCCAAGTTCTAATTTCTTACCACAAGAGGGAACTTTAGTAGTCGCACCAAATGGTTCTTATATTAGCCGTTCTACCAATTTAGGTGATCCAATTAATGATAGAGAATATAACCGTCAATATAATATTGGTTATGAATTAAATCATCAATTTACCGAAAATTTATCGTTTAATAGCAGCTATCGATATAGTTATGTGAATAACTATCATCGAGGATCATATGTGTATCCATCAGCTTATAATGCAGACTGGTCGCCTTTAGCACCAAGTGCCGTTGGTTATGTATTAGCTCGTGGTGTAGTTTTTAATGATGGAACATTACGTACTCATACCCTTGATAATCACTTAAATTGGCAGTATGACAATGCTTGGCTGAAGAATACATTGGTTATCGGTACAGATTATCGCCATCAAAAAATTGATGCACGTTATACATTATTTGGGCAGACCAGTAGTACCAATGTGTTTAATCCTACTGTTGGTTATCATCAGGATCAAAATGTTAGTGCTGCACCCAATACACATATTTTGGCACGTCAATTAGGTTTTTATTTACAAAACCAAAGTCGATTGTTTGAGAAAGCTGTTTTAAATCTAGGTGTTCGTCATGATCGTGCTAGACAGGATGAATATGTTTCTACACAAACGGTAAAAAATAATCATACTTCTTATTCCGCTTCATTTATGTATGAACTGCCATTTGGTTTAAATCCTTATTTAAGTTATAGCGAGTCATTCAATTTACCGACAGGATTGAGTGGTAATCAGAAATTATATGATCCTAATATTACCCACCAATATGAAGCAGGAATTAAATATTTGCCGAATTGGTTAGATGGTTCAATTACGTTGGCTGGATTTAAAGCTAAAGATAAAGGGGCTTTAGTTTCAAATGGCGTTGGTGCAACCATTAGCAATAAAGATCCTGTTTATCGTAAAGGTATTGAAATTCAGGCAGATATTAATGTGACGAAGAATTGGAATATTGCTTTTGCATATACCTATTTAAAATCTGTTACTCGTACAGCAACGGAAGATGTTCGTAATCCGTTATTACCAAAACATACATTTGCTGCAAAAACAGATTATACCTTTGATCAAGGAATGTTCAGTGGTTTAACTTTAGGGGCAGGTGTACGTTATATTGGTAATAGTGTAACTAGCCAAGGCTCTCTTTATTCTGGTAAAGAAGTTCCTTCAGCAACGATTGTTGATTTAATGGCACGTTATCAATTTACACCAAATTGGAGTACTCAAGTTAATGTAGAGAATGTAGGAAATCGCCGTTATTTAGCAGGGTGTGACTACTATTGTTATTATGGAGCAGGGCGTAATATTAACGCGTCAATCAGCTATCAGTTTTAATTAATGAAAAAAAGGTCTAGCTTTACCGCTAGACCTTTGCATAGAAAATTATGCTTCTGGTGGGATATTTTTTGCTGGTTTAATAGCTAATAGATTACAGTTTAAATGGCTAATAACATGTTCTGCAGTATTACCAAGCAACACAGCAGAAAGACCGGTACGACCGATAGTCCCTAATACCACTAATTCCGCACCAATTTCTTGAGCAACACGAGGAATTACCTCTTCAGGCAAACCTTCATAAACGTGAGTATGATCTTCATCAATACCAAAGTGTTGGCGTAATGCTTTCATATTAATCAAATGTTGACCACGAATACTATTGCCATAATCAGGTACGCTAAATTCTGGCAAATCTAAAGTAATGCCAACAGGTGCACTCGGATAAGCACTAACAAGGTGAATATTACCTCTATCTAGGCTTTGTGCTAAACTCATACTTAATCCGACTAATTGTTTATTAAAATCATCGTGATAAGGTTCATCATCAGAAACATTGACTGCGACTAAGATACGGCGTTGGTGTTGCCAATCACCATCTTTTACCATCAGAATTGGGGAAGATGATTTACGTAATAATTGCCAGTCAGTTGGTGTAAAAATCAATGAGGAGAGATCATCTTCCTGGTGAGTAAATTTCACCACCAGATCATGATGATGTTTGACAATTTCTTTTTCGATTGCGTCTGCTTCATTACTTTCCCAAACCACTTCTATTTTGAGATTGATATTTTGTAAATCGTAGTTTTTAAGTAGTTCATTTAACCACAATTTTTTATCTTCAATTATTGCAGCAACCATCTCTTCACGTTCAGTCGAGGAGTGAGTAACACTGACGGCATAAGAAAGATTGTAAATAGCGAGGAAAGCGGTAAGGGTAACAGGTTGAGAACTATTTTGTTGTTTGATGAGGTGTAAAGCACGTTCTAGGGCGGCTTGTTTTTGATTTTCTGGATCAATCACCACAAGGATATTATTGAAATGCATAAAAAACCTCCTTATTGAGTTGTTCTTTTTATTATAAGGAGGTCAATAGTGAAAGCAAGCTATTCAAGCATTTTCATCAATTAAATGGATAATCTCAATTTAACTTTGGTTGAACCCGCAAGCTCAACTAATGCTGGCATATCATTAATTGTAATATATTTACCTTGTACAGATAACATTCCTGTTTTTTGGAAACGACCTAATAAACGGCTGATAGTTTCAACAGTTAAACCAAGATAGTTACCAATATCGCCACGAGTCATAGTTAAACGGAATTCACGGGCAGAGAAGCCACGAGCAGAATAGCGTTTAGAAAGGTTATAAATAAATGCAGCAAGTTTTTCTTCAGCATTCATTTTAGAAAGTAATAAGATCATCTCTTGATCGCTTAAGATTTCATTACTCATCAGGCGAATAATTTGTTGGCGTAACTTCGGCATTTTACCCGCTAAGTCATCTAGAATATCAAATGGAATTTCACAAACCATAGATGTTTCTAACGCTTGAGCAAAACTTGGATGATGCATACTGTGAATCGCATCAAACCCGACTAAATCCCCCGGCAAATGGAAAGAAGTAATCTGTTCTTCACCACTTTCGCTGATAGTATAAGTTTTGATTGTGCCAGAACGAATAGCATAAAGTGATTTCAATTCATCGCCGGCTTTAAAAAGGATTTGAGATTTTTGGATAGGTTTTTTGCGTTCAATAATATTATCTAATTGATCAAGCTCATGCTCATTTAGTGTAAATGGAATGCATAATTGGCTGATACTACAATCTTGGCAATGAATTGCACATCCACCAGATTGAATTCTGCGACCAACACGGCTTTCAACTAATCCTTTCATCTATAAAACCTCATTACAAAATAATGCAATCAAACCTGAGCATTATCTAAAAAATTTTGATCTAACGCAAGAAATGGTATCATAAAAGAAATTTATTAAGAAGTATTAAAATACATCTTTTGAGGTAAAACGAAATTTTATGGCGGCAGAAAAATTAACCAAAAAGCGATTAATTCAAATTTTAGTGATGTTGGCGATTTTACTGAGTGCGTTTTTTTATCGCAGTTGTCATTATCAAAAAGCGAAAATATCTGAAAAACAAGCAAGTATTGTTGTAACACATCAGAAAAATGGATAAAAAAATCTGCACTTGATTCAAGTGCAGATTATCTTAAATAATTTTTAGTGAGATTTATTCGGCAGAGGTAGAAGATACATCTTTGTCGAAATGATAAAGTCCTCTACGGTCAGTACCTAATAAGTTAAGTTTATCTAAGAAGCTGTTGAATAAGGTTTCTTCTTGATGTTGTTCAGCAACGTACCATTGTAAGAAATTAAATGAAGAGTAATCTTTTTCTTCAAATGTCGCTGACACTAATTCATTAATTTTTGCAGTAATATGTTTTTCATGTTTATAAGCTAATTCAAACACTTCTTTTAATCCTGCAAATTCGTGTGGTACAGCTTCAATTTTTTCTAAACGAGTAGTTGCACCAGTTTCGTTAAGGTAAGTGAATAATTTACGCATATGTTGTAATTCTTCATTTGCGTGCTCGCGTAAGAATTTTGCAGCACCCTCAAAGCCTTGATAAGTACACCATGCGCTCATCTGTAAATAGAGGTTTGAAGAATAAAGTTCTAAATTCATTTGTGCATTCAACATATTCACAATTTTTTGCGATAACATTCTATTTCTCCTTTAATTAAAGTGCAGCCAATTCTTTATCGACAAAATAAAGACCACGTTGATCCTCTCCTACAAGCGTAAATTTCGCTAGGATACGTTTAAATAGAGTTTCTTCCTCGTGTTGTTCTGCTACGTACCATTGTAGGAAATTAAAAGTAGAGTAATCTTTTTCAGTGAAGCTGACTTCAACTAACTGATTAATTTGTTCGGTAATAAATTTTTCGTGTTCTAATACTACTTCAAATACTTCTTTTAAAGATTGGAAATCATGCTTTGGTGCAGCAATTTCACCAAGGATTGGTAATCCACCGGTTTCACTAACATAAGCGAAGAGTTTTTGCATATGTTGTAACTCTTCTTCTGCATGGCGAAGGAGAAATGCACTTGCACCTTCATAGCCATTTTCGTTGCACCAAGCACCCATTTGCAGATAGAGATTAGAAGAATAAAATTCTAAATTAATTTGTTGATTTAGTTTATTAATCATTGCTGGTGTTAACATAGTTAATTCCTCTAGTAAATAATTCAGAAGAATTTTAACGATTTATTTAGCAAAAATAAAACAATTTTTTAATTATTTTTATATAAAACAATAGGAATAATTTTTATTTAGAAATTAAAAAAGAATAAATCTCAATTTTTATATATTTATATTAATAAAATAAGAATTAATATTATTTAATATTTATTTTAAGTGCCGACCACCAGTAATTTGTAATGTTTCACCAGTGATATATTCGCTTGATAACAAATAATCAACAGCCTTAATCATTTCTTGATAACCGCCAACTTTCTGCATCACAGATTTTTGTATAGCCTGTTGTCGATATTCAGCGGGATCATCATCATTAAAGGCAATTAATGCAGGCGCAATACTATTTACTTTAATCAGTGGTGCATATTTTGCGGCGAATGAAAGTGTTAAATTTTCTAATGCTGCTTTACTGGCGGCATAAGCGAGATGTTTTTTACTTCCTTTAAGGGCGACAAAATCAGTTAAATGAATAATATCTGCTGGACGATGTTGTTCTTGAGCAAATTGTTGTAGTTGTGGTGCCAGTTGGCGGTTTAATAGATAAGGAAGTTCAGCGTGAATTCTCATCAAAATGTGAAATAGCTGGTCGTCCTGTTGCAACGTATTATGATCTTGTTCTGCCTGCCAAGCGGAAGCATTATGAATAATTGCTCGAATAGAATGACATTTTGCTTTTATGTATTGAATAAAAGTTTCAATGCCTTCAAGGGTAGAGAAGTCTGCTTGAATTTGTGTGACATTAGCAGGTAATTGTTGTAATTCTGGATAAGGGTGACGATAGGAAATGAGAACATTTTCGCCACGCATCGCAAAAGTTTGTGTTAAGGCTAACCCAATTCTACGTCCAGCACCTGTAATAATGATCACATTTTTCATGAAAAACCTCACTGTAGGTTGTTTATCTCGCAGCGTATCCTAGCAGAAATCTGCTGTTTTTGGTGAATTACTAGCTAACTTTCATGATTTTGCTGTTGTTTATCTTGTTATCTTGAATGTTTGCTGTTATTGTTGCCAACTAAATTTTTCCTTTGAACTTCATCTCAATATTAATCATACAAAGAATTTGATAGAACATCTTGGGCAGTAGAAACGAGATGAGGCTAAAAGTGCTGACGTTTTTATTATAGAAGAAAGAGTTAAATCAGGTTTTATTATGGGCAAGTCATTAGTTATTGTTGAATCACCAGCAAAAGCCAAGACAATTAATAAATATTTAGGTAGTAATTATGTTGTGAAATCAAGTGTTGGGCATATTCGAGATTTGCCCACTTCTGGTAGTGCAACAGGCGAAAAAGCAAAAGCTATTTCAACAAAAGGATTGAGTGCGGAAGAAAAAGCAGTAATCAAACAACAAAAAGAACAAGATGCTTTAGTCAAACGCATGGGAGTTGATCCTTATCATAATTGGAAAGCGAATTATCAAATTTTGCCAGATAAAGAAAAAGTTGTTGCTGATCTTAAAGCATTGGCTAAAAAATCAGACCATATCTATCTTGCAACCGACTTGGATAGAGAAGGAGAAGCTATCGCATGGCATTTGCGAGAAGTGATTGGTGGCGATGATGAACGTTTTAGCCGAGTTGTATTTAATGAAATTACTAAAAATGCAATTACCCAAGCCTTTAGCAAACCAGAACAATTAAATATGGATCGGGTTAATGCACAACAAACACGTCGTTTCCTAGATCGTGTGGTTGGTTTTATGGTTTCCCCTTTATTATGGAAGAAAGTTGCTAGAGGATTATCCGCCGGGCGGGTACAATCAGTAGCAGTAAAATTGCTGGTAGAGCGTGAACGTGAAATTAAAGCATTTCAACCAGAAGAGTATTGGGAAATTGCGGTTGATACACAAAATTCTAACCAACAACCTTTACCATTTGAAGTTACACATTACCAAGGCAAAGTATTACAGATTGCGAATGAACAAGCAGCACAATCAGCTGTTGCGCAATTAGAAAAAGCAAATTACGTTGTCACAGAAGTTGAAACAAAGCCGACACAATCTCGAGCAAAAGCACCATTTATCACTTCAACCTTACAGCAAACTGCAAGTACACGCTTAGGCTTTGGTGTGAAAAAGACCATGTTATTAGCTCAACGCTTGTATGAAGCAGGTTACATCACCTATATGCGTACTGACTCAACTAATTTGAGTCAAGATGCATTAACAATGGCACGAAATTATATTACTGAACATTTTAGCGCTGCGTATTTACCAGAAAAACCAAACTTCTATTCCAGCAAAGAGAATGCACAAGAAGCACATGAAGCGATTCGTCCTTCTGATATCAATTTAAAAGCAGATGATTTGCAAGGAATGGAAAAAGACGCTATTCGTTTATATGATTTGATTTGGCGTCAATTCTTAGCTTGTCAAATGACAGCTGCAAATTATGACTCCACAACATTAACCGCGAGTGCAGCAGATTATACGTTGAAAGTAAAAGGGCGTGTATTGCGTTTTGATGGTTGGACGAAAGTATTGCCGCCAATGGGAAAAAATGCAGAAGATCGCGTTTTACCTGAAGTAAAACAAGGGGAAATCTTAACATTGGTTGCGGTTAATCCAAGCCAACACTTTACTAAACCACCAGCACGTTATACGGAAGCGGCATTAGTGAAAGAGTTAGAAAAACGCGGTATTGGCCGTCCATCAACTTATGCCTCTATTATTTCTACTATTCAAGAACGTGGTTATGTGCGTACAGAAAACCGTCGCTTTTATGCGGAAAAAATGGGGGAAATTGTTACCGATCGTCTGAATGAATCTTTCGCAGATTTAATGAATTATGACTTTACTGCAAATATGGAAAATGTGTTAGACCAGATTGCAGAAGGTAAAGCAGATTGGAAACAACAACTTAATCAATTCTTTAAAGATTTTTCTACCCAATTATCACAAGCAGAATTGGATGAACTTGAAGGGGGAATGAAGTTAAATCATTTGGTGGAAACTAATATTCCTTGCCCAACTTGTGGTCGTCCAATGGCAATTCGCACTGCAAGTACAGGCGTATTTTTAGGTTGTACTGGTTATGCGTTACCACCAAAAGAACGCTGCAAAACAACGATTAATTTAATTCCAGAAGCAGAGTTATTGAATGTACTTGATGATAATTCAGAAACCAAAGCATTGATGGAACGCAAACGTTGTCCAAAATGTGGCACTGCAATGGATAGTTATCTTATTGATGCTCATCGAAAATTACACGTATGTGGTAATAATCCAAATTGTGATGGCTATATTGTAGAAGAGGGCGAATTTAAGATTAAAGGATATGATGGCCCCGTTGTTGAATGTGACAAATGTGGTGCAGATATGCATCTTAAATTAGGTCGTTTTGGTAAATATATGGCGTGTACGCAATGTGATAATACACGTAAAATTTTGAAAAATGGTGAAGTTGCACCGCCAAAAGAAGATCCGATTCCATTCCCAGAATTGAAATGTGAAAATGCGGATGCGTATTTTGTTTTACGTGATGGGGCGAGTGGTGTGTTTATGTCAGCACATAACTTCCCGAAATCACGTGAAACTCGTCCAGCAAAAGTGGCTGAGTTAGCGCAATATCGTGAGCGTTTACCGGAAAAACTACAATATTTAGCAGACGCACCGCAATTTGATCCAGAAGGTAATCCGGCATTAATTCGCTTTAGCCGTAAAGAAAAACGTCAATACGTAAATTCAGAAAAAGACGGTAAAGCCACAAAATGGATTGTGGATTATATTGATGGGCAATGGATAGAACGTAAAAAATAATTTGATATTGGATAATTCCTTTGCGGATAACATCAATAGGTTATTGCAAGCGTTTATCCAAAATTTTAAAATCAATTTAAGTTTTTTTAGCATACTCCGAGCTAGTTGACCTAAGTCTTTTTGATATGGTGGCTATGCCAAACACGAAAGTGTTTCACGGATAGATTGGAAACGGTCTATCCCCTCGTATTTAGAAAGGTGTTTATGCAACAATATAATAGTCACATTATTATCC
Source organism: Gallibacterium faecale (assembly GCF_027920745.1). NCBI lineage: Bacteria > Pseudomonadati > Pseudomonadota > Gammaproteobacteria > Pasteurellales > Pasteurellaceae > Gallibacterium > Gallibacterium faecale. The sequence goes on from NZ_JAQIBB010000065.1 coordinate 17,456, forward strand.
CTACCGAAGATCGCCTTGTTGATACCTTTAATCGACAATATTTTTATCTTCGCCTTTCCATTACCGATGTTTGTAATTTTAAATGTAATTACTGTTTACCTAATGGATATCAACCGCCAAGCGATAAACGTATGTTTTTAAGTGTGGTTGAGATTGAACGTTTAGTCAGAGCATTTGCCCATTTGGGAACAGAAAAAGTTCGGATTACTGGCGGTGAGCCGACTTTGCGTAAAGATTTTTTACCGATTGTAGAAGCGATTCGTCAGCAGCAAAATATTAAAAAAATTGCATTGACTACTAATGGCTATCGAATGGCAAAAGATGTTGCAGCTTGGAAAGCAGCAGGTGTTGATTCAATCAATGTGAGTGTGGACAGCTTAGATCCACGCTTATTTCATTTAATTACAGGTGAAAATAAATTAGCGGATATTTTGCAAGGTATTGAAAAAGCGTTTGCAGTTGGCTATGACAAAATTAAAGTCAATGCGGTATTAATGAAAAACCTGAATGAGCAAGGTTTTAATGAGTTCTTGCATTGGGTCAAAGATCAACCCATCCAAATGCGTTTTATTGAATTAATGCAAACTGGAGATATGGATCACTTCTTTGCTAAACATCATCTGTCAGGCGCAATTCTTAAACAAAAATTACTCGATACAGGTTGGCAATTACAACGTAAACATCATACTGATGGACCAGCGCAAGTATTTAAACATCCAGATTATGTCGGTGAAATTGGTTTGATTATGCCGTATGAGAAAGATTTCTGTGCAAGTTGTAATCGACTTCGGGTATCCGCGCAAGGCAAATTACATCTCTGTTTATTTGGTGAGGAAGGAATTGATATTCGCCAATGGTTACAAGATGATGATCAACAGTTTGAATTACAACAGGCGTTAATTACCGCTTTACAAGGTAAAAGAGAACACCATTTCCTCCATCAAGGTGATAGCGGGATTCGTAATCATCTTGCTTCAATCGGTGGATAAAAATCAATTACGGAACAATTATGAGTCAATTTACACATATTAATCATGCTGGTGAAGCAAATATGGTTGATGTGTCTGCGAAAGCAGATACTGTACGTGAAGCAAGAGCTGAAGCTTATGTTTTTATGGCAGCAGAAACTTTAGCAATGATTATTGAAGGGAAACACCATAAAGGTGATGTATTTGCTACCGCACGAATTGCGGGTATTCAAGCAGCTAAGCGTACTTGGGAACTGATTCCATTATGTCACCCTTTATTATTGAGCAAGGTTGAAGTGTCCTTAACAGCGGAACCAGAACATAACCGAATTAGAATCGAAAGTTATTGTAAATTAACGGCAAAAACGGGAGTAGAGATGGAAGCTTTAACTGCTGCATCAGTCGCTGCATTAACAATTTATGATATGTGTAAAGCTGTGCAAAAAGATATGCGAATTGAAGGGATCCGTTTGCTAGAAAAATTAGGTGGAAAATCAGGACATTTTAAGGCGGAAGCATCATGTTAAAAGTTGTTTTTTTTGCACAAACAAGAGAGTTAATTGGTGAAGCAGAATTATCTTTACCCGCTGAGTATACAGATGTGGAAGCATTACGCCAAGAATTAAGTAAACGTGGTGAGCGTTGGGAGCTTGCTCTAAATTCAGGCAGAATTTTAGCTGCAGTTAATCAGAATTTAGTTCCATTAAATACGCCAATTAAATCTGGTGATGAAGTGGCATTTTTCCCACCTGTCACAGGAGGTTAATATGGCGGAAATCAAGATTAGTGTGCAAACAGATCCATTTGATCAACAACATATTTATCGTTGGGCCTCTGAATTAGCAGAAACTGGTGCAACAGTTATTTTTATTGGTAAAGTTCGTGATATGAATTTGGGTGATGCTGTATCAGGATTATATTTAGAACATTATCCAGCAATGACAGAAAAAGCGTTACGTGAAATTGCGGAGCAAGCAGCACAACGTTGGGAATTGCAGCGGATTTATATTGTGCATCGAGTAGGGCAACTTTATACTGGTGATGAAATTGTCGCCGTTGCTGTGAGTTCTGCTCATCGCGGTAATGCATATCAAGCGAATGAATTTATTATGGATTATCTCAAAGTAAAAGCACCATTCTGGAAAAAAGAAACTACCCCAGAAGGAGATCGTTGGTTAGATAGCCGACACAGCGATGAACAAGCTGCCGAAAAATGGTAATCCTATTGATAACATACCAACCGAACAGGTTGGTATGTTGCTAAATATCTTCCCAAAAAGACGTATCTAAACGCTTTTCCGCCCTTTGTAATAACATCACAAGATGATAAAAAGTCGGTTTATCAGGCATAGGTGGTAATGCTTCATATAAACTCACTTGCTGATAAATTTTTTCATACCAAGTTAATGTTGCACTATTCAATGGTTTCTGAGCCCGTTTGCCTAGCCAATAAAAACCTTGTAATGGTAAAGAGCAGAGAAATATTATCGTTAATAATGTGCTTGCAAAACTGGCTATAGAGTAACCTAACATAAAATATTGCCAACCTAAGGTAAACAGTAGTAATGGCATCAATAATTGTTGGGCAAAGCGAGTAGCCTTGATAATACGGGGTTCAGGAAAGATCATATTCAGTTTTTTTAACCTAGAGAGCTTACTCCAGGCATCTGCATAGGAAATCCCAAGTTTAATTGTCTTAAATAGCATTTTATTTTGTACTTTTGCCTAAATAATAGCTGATTAAATTACACTTTTTTTATAAAAATTAAAAAAAATTTTATTTTTGCTGCGTGAGGAAATTTATTTTTTGGCCATAACAGTGTATCCTATCCGCCAACAAAAACAGGCGCCTTGTTTATTAAAACAGGTTACTATTCATTCAACAAGAGATAGGTTATTTCAATGACGCAAAATCTTATTCTTATTCTTAACTGTGGAAGTTCTTCTTTAAAATTTGCTATTTTAAATCCTGAAACTGGAGAAGAGAAGCTATCTGGTTTAGCAGAAGCATTCCATCTTCCAGATGCGCGTATTAAATGGAAATTACATGGTGAAAAAGGAAATGCAGAATTAGGCGCAGGCGCAGCACATAGTGAAGCACTTGATTTTATCGTAAACCACATTTTCCCATTAGATCCATCTCTTAAAGATAGCATTGCTGCTATTGGACACCGTATTGTTCATGGTGGCGAACGTTTCACAGCATCAACTATTGTTGATGAAAGCGTTATTGAAGGTATCCGTGATGCAATTCAATTTGCGCCATTACACAACCCAGCACACTTAATTGGGATTGAAGAATCTTTCAAAATGTTCCCTGAGTTAAAAGATAAAAATGTGGTCGTGTTTGATACTGCATTCCATCAAACTATTCCTGAAGAAGCTTTCCTTTATGCATTACCATATTCAATGTATAAAGAACATGGTGTTCGTCGTTATGGTGCACACGGAACTAGCCATTATTATGTGACTAAAGAAGCTGCAAAACGCTTAAATATTGCAGAAGATAAAATTAATGCAATTACTTGCCACTTAGGAAATGGTGGTTCTGTTTCCGCAATTCGTCATGGTAAATGTGTTGATACATCTATGGGATTAACACCATTAGAAGGATTAGTAATGGGTACTCGTTGCGGTGATGTTGACCCAGCAGTAACTTTCTTTATGTCAAAAACATTAGGTATGAGTATGGATGAAATTGAACAAACTCTTACCAAGAAATCAGGCTTACTTGGTTTAACAGAAGTAACCAGTGACTGTCGTTATGCAGAAGATAATTATGATAAAGAAGAACCTGCAAAACGTGCTTTAGACGTTTATTGTTACCGTTTAGCGAAATATATCGGCGGTTATATGGCTGCTGTGGGTGAGCCACTTGATGCTATTATCTTTACTGGTGGTATTGGTGAAAACTCTGCACACGTTCGTGAATTAACCTTAAATCACTTGAAAGTATTCGGTTATAAATTAGATAACGAACGTAATCTAGCAGCACGCTTTGGTAATGAAGGTATTATTACCACTGATGATTCTCCAGTAGCAATGGTTCTACCAACTAATGAAGAATTAGTGATTGCGCAAGATACTGCACGTCTTTGTATCAACAAATAATTCTCGTAACTGCCGATAATGTTATCGGCAGTTTATTTTTTTATTCCTTAGCAAGAAGGTTATTATGTCCAGAACAATTATCCTTATCCCGATCAGTACTGGTGTTGGTTTAACCAGTGTTAGTTTAGGTTTAATCCAAGCGCTTGAACAGCAAGGGGCAAAAATTGGTTTTATGAAACCAATCTCTCAACCAATTAGTGGTGAAGATACATTAGACAGAACAACTTCTATTCTTTATCAAAGCCCGACTATTGATACTGCAAAAACATTTATGTTAAGTGAAGCAGAAAATATGATCGGTCAAAATCAAACTGATGTTTTATTAGAAAAAATTGTAGAACGTCATCAAACATTAGCGAAAAACAATGAAATTGTTGTTGTTGAAGGTTTGATTCCAACACGTAAAAACTCGTATGCAAATAGTATTAACTACCGCATTGCACAAGCATTAGATGCTGAGATCATCTTAGTTTCTGCACCAGCAACTGATACACCGGTAGAGTTAAAAGAACGTGTTGAAGCGGCAGCTTCTCAATTTGGTGGTAAATATAATCCTAACTTATTAGGTGTGGTTATTAATAAATTTAACGCACCAACTGATGAAAATGGTCGTACTCGTCCAGATCTTGCAGAAATTTTTGACTCTTTCCAACATAGCCGTGTGAATGCACAAGCTGTACACAAATTGTTTGAACAAAGCCCAATTCGTCTATTAGCATGTATTGATTGGAGTCCAGAATTGATTGCGAGCCGTGCGATTGATATTGCACGTCATTTAGGTGCATCAATCTTAAGAGAAGGCGAAATTAATAAACGTCGTATCCGTGGTATTACATTCTGTGCAAGAAGCTTACCACATGTTATTGAACACCTTAAACCAGGTAATTTAGTAGTAACTTCTGCCGATCGTCCAGATGTGATTGTTGCGATTGCTTTAGCCGCAATGAATGGCATCGAAATTGGTGCAATGTTATTAACTGGTGGCTATCGTTTAGAAAATCATGTAGCGAAACTTTGTGAACGCGCATTTGAAACTGGCTTACCAATTTTCCGTGTTGAAGGTACTACATGGCAAACAGCATTAAGCCTACAAAGTTTTAATCTTGAAGTGCCAATTGATGATAAAGAACGTATTGAAGCAATCAAAGACTATATGGCACAACAATTCAATAAAGAATTGATTAACTCTTTAATTGAAACTACTTCAAGAGTACACCGTTTATCACCACCAGCATTCCGTTTCCAATTAACTGAATTAGCGCGTAATGCGAAAAAACGTATTGTGTTACCAGAAGGGGATGAACCTCGTACTGTAAAAGCGGCTGCATTATGTGCAGAACGTGGTATTGCAGAGTGTGTGTTATTGGCTGATCCAACTTCAGTAGCACGTGTCGCAGAAGCACAAGGTATTCAATTAGGTAAAGGTATTACCATTATTAATCCTGCTGATGTTCGTGAAAATTATGTCGCACGTTTAGTTGAATTACGTAAAAACAAAGGTATGACAGAAGTATTAGCACGTGAACAACTCGAAGATACCGTTGTTCTTGGTACTATGATGCTTGAAGCGAATGAAGTTGATGGTCTTGTTTCTGGTGCAGTACATACCACAGCAAATACAATTCGCCCACCACTTCAATTAATCAAAACTGCACCGGGTAGCTCATTAGTATCATCTATCTTCTTTATGTTATTACCTGATCAAGTATTGGTATATGGTGACTGTGCGATTAACCCTAATCCAACCGCAGAAGAGTTATCAGAAATTGCGATTCAATCAGCAGATTCTGCGAAAGCGTTTGGTATTGACCCTCGTGTTGCAATGATTTCTTATTCAACTGGAACATCGGGTAAAGGTGCAGATGTAGATAAAGTGAAAGAAGCAACTCGTTTAGCGAAAGAGAAACGTCCAGATCTTATTATTGATGGTCCATTACAATATGATGCGGCAGTTATGGAAGATGTGGCGCGTTCTAAAGCACCAAATTCACCAGTAGCGGGTAAAGCCACTGTATTTATCTTCCCAGATTTAAATACCGGTAATACCACTTATAAAGCAGTACAACGTTCAGCAGATTTAATTTCTATTGGACCGATGCTACAAGGTATGCGTAAACCAGTAAATGACCTATCTCGTGGTGCATTAGTGGATGATATTGTTTACACCATTGCCTTAACAGCAATTCAAGCAACCCAAAACTAATCATTCATTATTATCTTTATTATTGAACAATCAGCTGGCGTAAATCGTTGGCTGATTTTTTATTTTCTGAATTTGGTTAGGGTAGAGGTAAAAATAGATTTATAGATAGATGAAAAATAAGCAATTAAAGAAACTTAGAAAAGGAGGTAATAAAACAAGAATTATAGATAATAGGTTAGCGAAAATACCCCCCCCCCACTAAGGCAAATACGTGCGAGGGGCGAATTAAGAAATGTATCTTAATTATTTAATGCCCATTGCAGCTTTAGATTGTTTTAGTTGCTCAAGTGCTTGAGTACAACTTTGATCTTGTGCAGAGGTAGGTAATGCAGCAAATTGTTGTTTTGCAGCTTCATATTGTTGTTTATAGGCGTCAGCTTGTGCTTGTGGCATTGCTTTAAGCATACCTTCATATTCTTCAAAATATTTTTGGCAAGAAGGCGCTAAATCAGCTGCAGATGCACTCATTGCTACACCAAGTAAAGATAATGATAAAATTAATTTTTTCATCGTTATATTTCCTTCTAAGTAAAAATTAAATAAGAAAAATGCCTATTATTTAGGCGGTTGAAGTATAACATAACTAGAATGGAGTATCGAGGTA
>NZ_JAQIBB010000066.1:0-24138 GCF_027920745.1 Gallibacterium faecale
CTTAATGTATCTTCAAGATCACGTTCCGTAGCATTCATTTGTTGTTCAACAGCAAATAGACGTGCTTGTGCTTGTACGAATTCAGAGCGACGTCCCTCGTCGTTATCTGCGATAGCTCCGATCTCTTGAATAATATTTTGTAAGCGAACTAACCCTCTGGACTGTGCTGAAATTGTATCTTTATATCGCAATGCCATTAAATAAAGTTCAGTCACTTTATAAGCTAAATTCTCTCTGGTTTCGTCATACTTATAACGTAACGATTCTTCGTTAGCACTTGAGTGTGCAATTTTTTTCTCAACAGCCCCAAAAGAGTAAATATTCATTGAAGCAGATACGCCGGGAGTAAATTTATGATCATTATTATCATTGTTATTGGATCTTGAATAATCATCTAAAGACTGGCGACCAAAAACTGAAAATGTTGGATAGTGACCTGAGATTGCCTGTTCTGTTTGGCTATGTGCAATCATTGTATTGGTTTGAGCTTCTAACAATTCAGGATCTTTGGCAAATGTGTATGCAAGAATTCGTTTTAATTGCGTTTGTGAAGAGGAATAGCCATAAGTGATATGTGTGAAATATAAAAAGCACCCCAGTATGAAATAAAGAAAAGATTTATATTTCATATAAGCTCCCAAAATGTAAAGTTGTTTTTAATAGTTACAGTTATTTTCCTAAAACGAAAAGTTTTGAATTATAGGATAAAATTTATTTTATGCATACTTATTTTTTGAACACTATTTACATCAATGGTTACAGAATCAGAAGTATTGAGATCGTTATAGAGAATTATAAAATAACGTACAATTATCATTTAGGATGCAAGAAAAACTTTTTTTATAGAATTTTTTGCTTAAATTGTTGTAATAACTGTGCGGTTTCAAATAATGGTAGCCCCATTACGCCACTATAACTTCCAGTTAAATTCTCAATAAAGATTGCAGCTAATCCTTGAATGGCATATGCCCCTGCTTTATCTAATGGTTCACCGGTAGCGATATAAGCTTTGATCTCAAGATCGGTCAGAGTTTTAAAAGTTACTTGGCTGCTTTGGAGATGATGCAGTAAACGGTGTTGATCAGAGATCGCAACAGCCGTGAGTACTTGATGTGTTTTTCCTGAAAGAGATTGTAACATCGAAAAAGCGTGTTCTTCGGAAGTAGGCTTACCTAGAATTTTTCCATCTAACGCAATACAGGTGTCTGCAGTGAGTAATGGGTATTGTTGTTTATCGGGGAATAATTGGCGGATCCGTTGATTTTTACTGATTGCCATCCGGCAAACATAATCTTGTGCCTTTTCTTGCGCTAAGGGTGTTTCATCAATTTCTGCTTTTAATACTTCAACAGTGAGTCCAATCTGTTGTAACAACTGTAAACGGCGAGGGCTGTTTGAGCCAAGGTAAATCTTTTTATCCATAGATACTATTCTCAATTAGAAATGAGGTTGATATTGTAATCGCTGCGTCACTTTTCGCTAGCTTTTGTTATACTTAACCGCTCGTGATAGTTAGATAAGAGAGTAATAATGGAAACTGGATTTTACCTTGCAATAGCAGGATTAGGGCTAATTTGCATTGGATTATTAATTATCAATGTACAACGTAAGAAAACCGCAGAATTCTTTCAGTTGCAATATACACAAACTGCGGAAGAGTATAATAATTTATTGAAAAAAACAGAGTTGTTAAACGAACAGTATCAGGCAACGATACAAGAAAAAGTTCGATTACAAGCAGAAAAACAAGGGGTAGAAAATTTGCTGCAAGAGAAAAGTGGGCAACTTAATAAAAAAGAAATGGTCGTGGTAGAATATCAGCAGCAAGTCACCCAACTTTCGCAACAATTAGCAACATTAGAAACCAGTTTAGCTGAAAAAGAGAAACACTTTAGGGAACAACAGCAATTACTAGAAAATAATAAAAAACAATTAACATTGGAATTCCAGCAGTTAGCTAATCAAATCTTAGAAGAGAAGAGCCGTAGTTTTTCTCAATCGAATCAAACTGCTCTAGATACTTTATTAAAGCCGTTTAAAGAACAAATTGAGAGTTTTCAAAAGCGAGTTAATGAAGTTCATTCTGAAACATTACGTGGTAATGCGTCATTAGAGGCAGAATTAAAGAAAGTATTAGATATTGGCTTAAATATGTCGAAAGAGGCTAATAATTTAACGAATGCACTCAAAGGACAGAAAAAAGTGCTAGGTAATTGGGGAGAAATGCAATTAGAGAATGCATTACAGTCGGCCGGATTGATCGCGAATGAACATTATTTAGCACAAGCACATTTTAAAGATAAAGAGGGAAATCACCGTTATCCTGATTTCTTGATTAAATTGCCAGATAATAAACATATAGTCATTGATTGTAAGGTGTCTTTAGTCGCTTATGAACAAGCGGTCGCCGCAACCGATGAACAGCAAGTTAATTTGCATCTACAAGAACATATTCAAGCGATTAAACAACATATTAAATCATTGTCAGATAAGGATTATAGCCATTTAGAGGGTATCCAGAGTCCAGACTTTGTATTGATGTTTATTCCAATTGAACCAGCATATATCGAAGCATTGAAACAAGATCCGAACTTATTTAATAGTGCTTATGAGAAAAATATTGTATTTGTTTCTTATACGACCTTGATGCCAATCTTGCGTACGGTGGCGAACTTATGGCGCATTGAAAAAGGAAATCGAGAAGCTCGTGAGATTAGTGATAAAGCGGGTGATATTTATAACCAAGTCTGTATCGTAGCAGAGCGATTGCAAAAATTAGGTAATAACTTATCGAGTGTGATGAAACAATATAACGATACAGTCACTTCATTTTCTGGACAACGAGGTTTATTTGGTAAGGTAGAGCGATTCCAAGCATTATCTACGAAAACTACAAAAACGCTGCCTCCATTAGAAAATCTTACTGCAGATATTGAAGTTGAGCGGTTAAGGGAGATCGCAGGGGAATGATTCACATAAAGTTTCTCCTAATTGTAAAAAGAGTTTTTCTATTGTTTCTGCTTGGTGACCTAAGACTCGGAGGGTAAAGCCACCCTCATTTAATAGTGAAAACCCAATTAATAAATTAGGATCGGAAAAGGTTTGTTGTAATTCGGATAGTTGTTTTTTTAGTGTTAATGTTTCAACAGCCAGGTTTAAATAAATAAATGTACCTTGATGAGAAAAATCTTCCATCTGACTTAATGCGGTAAGATCCATTTTTTTAGGGTGCCATTGGATCCGATCAAGTAGTAATGGGCGTTGCTGGTGTGTAATTTTTAAATAAGAAGAAAACGAACGAAAAGCAAACTTTTCTTGATTTAGCACACGGCCAATAGCAATAACTTCACCATAGATAAGTTGACTGTGATTGGCCATTTCTATTTGTGTGATCTGTTTGAATTCACTGTCTTTATGTAATACCAAAGGATGTGGTAAATAAAACAGACGACTATTTTCACCTAATATAAAGTGACTATGCTGTTCAGCCCATTCACCTAAATTCATTGATTGAACACGAGTAAATGCCTGAGTAGATAGGGCAAGATCGGTGTTTTTGGCTAATTGAATTTGTATTGATAAGCGATCTCCAGCTAATAAACCTGGAGATGAACTCATTTGAATTGCTTTTAATTGATGATGACTTGGTAGGGTCAGTAATTTAAAAGGTGGTGATACAAAACAATTATCTAATTGAGTTGTTTTGGCTTTAGTTAATTTAGTTGAAAGAATGAGCTGACTTTGCATAGGGTTATCTCACCAGACTAATTGGGTCGTCTTTGTTTTGTAGTAAAGCATATTTTTCGATCCAGCCAATAACACCATCTAAATGATGTTTTTTCATTAGATTGGTGAAGATAAATGGTTGACCTTGACGCATTCTGCGTGCATCACGTTCCATAATTGATAGATCGGCGCCAACGTAAGGTGCTAAATCAATTTTATTAATTACTAACAAATCGGAACGTGTAATTCCTGGCCCACCCTTGCGGGGAATTTTTTCTCCTTGAGCAACATCAATGACAAAAATAGTTACATCAGCTAAATCAGGGCTGAATGTAGCAGATAAGTTATCACCACCAGACTCAATAAAAATAATTTCTACATCAGGGAAACGAGCGACCATTTCATCAACAGCTTCAAGATTCATCGAAGCATCTTCCCGAATAGCTGTATGTGGGCAACCTCCTGTTTCTACGCCCATAATTCTTTCTGGCGGTAATAAACTATTTTTGGTAAGAAATTCAGCATCTTCTTGGGTATAGATATCGTTAGTAATGACAGCAACGCTGTATTTATTAGCAATTTCTCGAGTTAAACATTCAATTAGCGCTGTCTTTCCTGAGCCGACTGGGCCTGCGACACCAATTTTGATATATTTTCGCATAGTTCTTTAAATTCCTTATGTTGATTAATTTAATGATTAGGACATATATAAGCGACTATAAAGTTGTTCATGTTGCATTGCTCTAATATCATTAGCAATTGTTGCACTCCCAAGCCATTCCAAATCAGGATTCTGACTTTTAGTTACCGCTTGTATAATGATAGGACGCAATTCAACTAAAATATCTTGTCCATCCATTTGACTAAGTGGAATTAATTTCACTCCGTTTGTGACTGTTCCTACAATCGTATTGTAATAAAACGCATATAACGTATCTGCTTTGTTAATATTTGCAGCTGCTGCAATCATGCCAAAGATAACTGGATAAAATCCTTTGCATTGTTGTTGCTGAATGGATTGATAAAATTGATGTAATAAAGGGTGTGATTGATATCGAATAAAGATTTTAAGTAAACGGGTACCTAATTTGAAACTTCCCTCTCTACTTTCTCGAGCGATTTTGCTTGCAGCTAGCATTTGATCTAATTCAAGCAGCTGGTTGAGATTTTGTTGTTGCATTGCATCGAACGCTAATGAACAGTATGCACCATCATTGTAAACCCAATTTTGTTGTAATTGGGTAATCACATATTCAGCTAAGGTTGTTTTATCATAAACCTTTTGTTGCTGAACAAACGTTTCTAATCCATTGGAATGATTAAAACCACCAATAGGCAAAGTTGGATCAACTAAATGTAGGAGCATACCAAGTTGTTCTAATGTTTGTGCCACAATCCATCTCCATGTTGGTGATAACCTGCTGTATGGTAATGTCCTTGAGCCGAATTTGCGCGTAGCGCTTGACTTAGCCGGCGTTGCTCCTGTTTAGGGGCAAAACCAGCTGCAGATAGCCATTCAAACATTGGTTTATCATAAGGTAATAAGATTTCATCGCCATCTAAAAAAAGAGGCGAGTGTTTATTCCCAATTTCATAACAGGCTCTTGCCATTTCAGGTAATGTTTTGGGAGATAATACAATGACTTCCGAAGGGATAATCTCAATTGCAATAACAAGACTATCATTGATAAACACAACATCATGATGTTGTAATCGCTGACCTTCTTTAAGTAAACGAAATGCAATCTCTCTATTCCCCTTACTGGTTTTGCGTAAAATATTGCGTTCACTTTCAAACCATTGTATTGGCACATAATCAATACTCTGTTGAGTAATTTTTCCTTCTTTTTTTAAATCTTCTAATTTACCGAAGATTTGTTCCATGATAGGTAAAATAGGTGTCAATATTTGCATAATTTTCTCGAATTAGAATAAAAAATAACGTTGAGCTAAAGGAACTCGTTCAGCTGGCTCACAAGTAATATGTTGTCCATTGACACGTACCTCATAGCGTTCGGGATCTACCGTAATAATTGGTGTGGCATCATTTAGCACTAAATCTTTTTTACTAACATTGCGACAGCCTTTAACGACTAAGGTTTGTTTATGTAGCCCTAATCGTTCTTTAAGATGTTCTTGAGCAGCAGCTTGAGAAATGAAAAGTACTGCGCTATTCGTATTGGCTTGGCCAAATGCACCAAACATAGGGCGATAAAATACGGGTTGTGGGGTTGGAATAGAAGCATTTGGATCCCCCATTTTGGCATAATTGATAAAACCTTTTTTAATCACACATTCCGGTTTTACACCAAAGAAAGCGGGTTTCCATAAAACAATATCTGCTAATTTTCCAACTTCTAAAGAGCCGACATAATGCTGAATACCATGGGCGATCGCTGGGTTGATCGTATATTTAGCGATATAACGTTTAATGCGAAAATTATCTGAATCAGGATCTTCTGGCAATGCACCACGTTGAGTTTTCATTTTGTCTGCGGTTTGCCAAGTACGTGTAATGACTTCTCCTACACGTCCCATTGCTTGAGAGTCTGAACTCATAATAGAGAAGACGCCCATGTCATGTAAAATATCTTCTGCAGCGATAGTTTCAGGTCTAATTCTACTATCTGCAAATGCAACATCTTCAGGAACACGCTTGTCCAAATGATGGCAAACCATCAACATATCTAGATGTTCATCAATGGTATTAATAGTAAATGGACGAGTTGGATTAGTTGATGCGGGTAAAACATTAGGATACATTGCTGCTTTGATTATATCTGGTGCGTGTCCACCACCAGCACCTTCTGTGTGAAAAGTATGAATAACTCTGCCATTAATTGCTTTCATGGTATCTTCTAAAAAGCCGTTTTCATTGAGAGTATCAGTATGAATGGCGACTTGAACATCCATTTCATCAGCGACAGTTAAAGCAGCATCAATAACAGCTTGGGTTGCACCCCAGTCTTCATGAATTTTTAATCCTAATGCACCCGCTTTAATTTGTTCTCTTAGTGGTTCAAGAGAGGAACAATTACCTTTACCAAAGAAGCCGATATTGACTGGTAAAGCTTCAGCTGCTTTCAGCATGTGTTCAATATTCCATGCACCCGGCGTACAGGTTGTGGCATGAGTGCCATCTGCTGGGCCTGTGCCACCGCCAATCATGGTGGTGATACCATTCTCAATAGCATGTTGCGCTTGTTGTGGACAGATAAAATGAATGTGGGTATCAATGCCTCCTGCAGTAGCAATAAGATGGGCTCCGTTATGGACTTCGGTACTCGCGCCAATGATCATATTTGGGGTAACATTATCCATGGTATCTGGATTACCTGCTTGACCGATACCAACAATATAACCATCTCTAATACCAATGTCTGCTTTAATAATACCTAATTTGGCATCAATAATAATGACGTTAGTAATAACCAGATCTAATACATTAGGATTATCGCGGGTAACAGTACTTGATTGAGCCATACCATCACGTACACTTTTCCCACCACCAAACTTACATTCATCTCCTTTGGTGAGAAAATCTTTTTCGATAGTCGCCCATAAATTGGTATCGCCTAAACGTATTTTATCGCCAAGCGTCGGACCATATGTTGCAACATATTGTTGTCGTGTCATTGTCAATGCCATAATTTAATCCTCCAACTTGCCATTAACCAGATTATGGAAACCATAAATCATTCGATTACCCCCAAAAGAAACTAATTCTACCTGTTTGGCCTCACCTGGCTCAAAACGAACTGCATTACCCGAAGGAACATTTAAGCGCATACCATAAGCTAAAGCACGCTCGAATTGTAAGGCGTTATTCGTTTCATAAAAATGATAGTGTGAACCAACTTGAATAGGTCTATCACCTGTATTTACGACATCGATGGTAACTGTTTTACGATTTTGATTGATAATAATATCCCCTTGTGCGAGTTGATATTCTCCAGGAATCATCATTGCTCCTTATTAACGAATTGGATTATGTACAGTAACGAGTTTAGTTCCGTCAGGAAATGTTGCTTCAATTTGTACCTCATGGATCATTTCTGCAACACCTTCCATGACGTCATCAGAACTGAGCAATGTTGCACCATATTGCATTACTTCAGCGACGGTCATCCCATCTCTTGCGGCTTCCTGTAAGTGGCTGGCAATATAGGCGATGGCCTCTGGATAATTTAGTTTTAATCCTCGCGCTTTGCGTTTTGCTGCTAACTCTCCCGCAAGAAATAGCATAAGTTTTTCTTGTTCCCTTGATGTTAAGTGCATAATAGTGTTCTCCTGTTTAAACACTTAAGTATGTGTTAATTAATTCAGTTGTTAATTGCTGGCCTGTGCCTTTTGCTACACAGGTTCCTCGTTCAATTAAAACGAAATGATCGGCTAGACTATTAATTAAGTGTAATTTTTGTTCTACGATTAATACAGTTAATCCCCATTCGCGATTTAATTGACGAATTACTTTAGTGATATCATCGACAATATTCGGCTGAATACCTTCTGTGGGTTCATCTAGAATTAATAAGCTAGGACTCATCACTAATGCGCGCCCAATCGCTAATTGTTGTTGCTGTCCACCAGAAAGATCTCCACCGCGACGATGTTTCATATTATATAAAACGGGGAATAACTGATAGATAAAATCGGGAATAGTAGAATTACGGTTTTTTTCGCGATAATTGTGTACAGGTAAACCTACACGGAGATTTTCCTCTACAGTAAGTAGAGGAAAAATTTGTCGTCCTTGTGGCACATAAGCAATACCTTGATAAGCACGTTTTTCGGCTTTGGTTGTCAGTAGATTTTGTTGATTATAACTTAAGGTATCAGCTGTAATCGCGACTTGTCCCATAATTGATTTAAGCAAGGTTGTTTTGCCAACACCATTGCGACCTATAATACAGGTACATTGTTTTTCTGGCACAGTAAAACTAATGTCATGCAATATATGGCTTTGTCCATAGAATTGATTTAATTTTTCGACAACTAACATACAACCTCCTTTTTAGCTTTGACCTAAATAAACATCAATTACTTGACGATTATTTTGGATCTCAGCCAAGCTACCTTCAGCTAATACGCTTCCTTGATGTAATACGGTGACTTTACGAGCAATTTGGCGAACAAATTCCATATCATGTTCTACAACCACAATAGCTTGTTCTCCAGCTAGACTGGTGAGTAATTCAGCTGTTCGTTCTATTTCACCATGGGTCATACCTGTTACTGGTTCATCTACTAAGAGTAGTTGAGGCTTTTGCATTAATAACATACCAATTTCTAGCCACTGTTTTTGCCCATGAGATAACACCCCAGCAAGATAGTTTCTTGTATGTGTTAAGCCAATAATTTCTAATACACTATCTAGGAAATCATTTTGTTCAGCTGAAAGTTTTCGTGTCTTACCAAAATAAGTAGCAAAAATGCTTTTGTTGCCATAAATAGCAAGAGAAAGATTGTCATAAACAGTAAGAGATTCAAAAACAGTTGGTTTTTGAAATTTTCTGCCAATGCCAGCACACGCAATCTCTGCTTCCGTCATTTCTAATAAATTGGTGTATTATCCTAAATAGACTGACCCTTCGTCTGGACGTGTTTTTCCTGTAATGATATCCATCATAGTGGTTTTACCCGCTCCATTAGGCCCAATAATGCAGCGTAATTCCCCTTTATCAATAGTCAAATTGAGATTATTAATTGCTTTAAAACCATCAAAACTGACAGAAACAGAGTCTAAATATAAGATAATATTTTTAGGTATATCTTTATTGGCAAATTGTTTCTTAGGCGTATGAGGACGAAATAGTGTTTTTAGATTTTGATCAAGTTTCATACCGCCTCCAATTGTTTTGTTTTATTTTTACGTTGTTGGATTAAGCCAGCTAAGCCCTGCTTTAAGAAAATGGTTACTATGATAAAGAGTGCACCAAGCATAAAGAGCCAGATTTCGGGGAATGCTACGGTGAGAAGGCTTTTAGTGTAATTAACAACAAAAGCACCAATAATAGCGCCATACAATGTTGAGCGACCACCTAGAGCAACCCAAATAATAATTTCAATTGAATTAATAGGATCAAATTCACTAGGATTAATAATTCCAATTTGCGGAACATATAAAGCACCAGCGAGCCCTGTAATCATCGCTGAAAGTACAAAAATAATAAGTTTGATATTTTCAACTTTAAAACCAACAAATCGAGTGCGCATTTCAGCATCACGTACTGCAATAACTAATTTACCGAGTCGAGATTGGATAATACTACGTAAAAATGCATAAGTTGCTAATACTGCTATGCCTGTTAAAGCAAATAGAGCAACTCGAACATGATCTGATTGTAGTGAAAAACCAAGAATTTCTTTGAAGTTAGTTAATCCATTATTACCACCAAATCCCATTTCGTTGCGATAAAAAGCTAATGAAAGTGCAAAGGTAACAGCTTGGGTAATGATAGACAGATAAACACCAGATACCCGAGAATGGAAACAGAACCAGCCAAAAATAAAAGCTAAAATGCCCGGAATCAATAGAGGCATAAACATAAGCCAGAATATTGAATCGCTTCCTTGCCAAAACCAAGGTAAGTCGTGCCAATTCAGGAATAACATAAATTCAGGCAATTGTGGGTTAGCTTCCCTTGTTAAGTACATCCCAATAGCATATCCCCCTAAAGCAAAGAAAGCGCCTTGTCCTAGACTAAGAATACCTAAATATCCCCAGCAAAGATCGATTGATAAGGCAAGCAAGGCATAGGCGAGATATTTACCAAGTAAAGTTACTGTATAGGTAGAAATATGAAATAGATTGTTAGTTGGTAATATTAGATTACCTAATGGAACAAAAACTAATAATGCGATAATGAACCCGATGGTACATTTACCTAAAAAAGGTTCATTACGTAAGAATGTTAAGAAGATAGATTTTTTCATTCTACAGCTCTCCCTTTTTGTGGGAATAATCCACGAGGATATTTTTGGATAAATAAGATAATGAGCACCAGAACTAATGTTTTCGCTAATACAGCGCCGAAAGCAGGCTCTAAGAATTTATTAATAATGCCTAGCCCTAATCCAGAGAAGAATGTTCCCCATAAGTTGCCCACTCCACCAATTACAACAACCATAAATGAATCAACAATATATTGTTGACCTAGGTTTGGGCCTACATTGGTGAGTTGTGATAAAGCCACTCCGGCTAATCCTGCGATACCAGCACCTAAGCCAAAAGTTAACATATCTACTTTTCTGTCATTAATTCCCATGGCTTTTGCCATTGCTCTATTTTGCGAGATTGCACTCACCTCTAAACCTAAGCGAGTTCGTTTCATAATAAGTAGTAATGCAATAAAGCAGATTAAGCAGAAGGCAAAGATATAAACTCGATTTAGGGTGATAGATAGATTAGGCATAATCACCCATTCTCCTTGCATAAATTCAGGTGTTTGCACTAAGCGATTTAATGGAGAAAAAATAGTACGGACAGCTTGTTGTAAGATCAGGCTTACTCCAAATGTTGCCAATAATGTTTCTAGTGGTCTGCCATATAAGTGGCGAACTACAAGGGTTTCAATCAGTATGCCAACACAGGCACTGACTAAGAAGGCTGCGGGTGGCGCAACAAACAGAGATGCGGTGATATGATTTGGCATTAATAATTGGACAACATATGTTGTATAAGCACCAATCATCATGAGTTCTCCGTGTGCCATATTAATTACGCCCATTACGCCAAAAGTAATAGCTAGCCCTATAGCGGTGAGAATTAATACTGAACCTAAACTTAAACCATAACTGATAGTTTGTACTCCATCGGCAATTAAAAGTTTGTTTTTAATATTGTTAATTGCTTTTTGTGCCTGCTGTTTTAAATTGTCAGTAGGTGCATTGGTTAGGTAGTTTTCTAACAATGATAGATTTTCAGGAAGTGCATTTTCACCTAATACAGTAAGTGCAGCACTATGACGACTAATATCGGATTGCTTTAAATCGATCCTTGCTAAAAAAAGATGCATTAATGTTTGAATCTGTGGATCTTTTTCTTGAGGTAACGCAATTTTAACATTGTCTAATTGAGCTATATCATTTGAGGAGAGAATCTGTTGCATTGCCTGCAATCTTTGATTTTTATTACCGTTAATGAGTTGATATTGAGCCTTATAGTTACGTAATAAGGTACGAATATTGTTGTTAATAATGATCCGTTTTGCATCAGTAGGTAACGCTTTTAATGTTTTATCTTGCAATACTTGTTGATATTGCTCATGTCCCTGTGTGGTTTTTTTGAGAAAATAATCTTGAGTGTTTGCAGATAAACGACCATCTAATAATGCACTTAAAAAGGTATAGATAGTAGGTTTTTTAAGTTCGGCAATTTTTTCAATAGCCTGTTGTTTTTGACTAAAATTTTTACCTGATAAAATGGGTAATTGCTGTTGTAGTATTGCCTGTTCATCACTGGTTATTTCAGCATGAGCTGCATTAGAAAATAGTAGAGATGAACTGCAAAATAATAAAATCAAGCAACGAATGAAAGAATAAAACAGAGTAGTGTTCATTAGTGCTAGTCCCTTATGTGATTGAAAGATCGCCTATTCTTGAATAAATAGGCGATATGATTGGTATAGATTTTTTATTTCATTTTGGTACAGGTTTTTTTGACTTTGTCATAAGCACCGCAGTTAATTGGTGCAGTCCAATCTGCAATTAAATTTTTAGATTCAGGTAAATAAGGTGACCAGGCTTCGCCATTGACTGATTCAGTCTGTTCCACGATAGCAAATTGGCCATCATCTTGAATTTCACCAATTAAGACTGGTTTAGAGATGTTATGGCTAGGTAACATTTTGGCTGTACCACCACTTAAATTAGGAACTTCAATACCAATTAACGCTTTTTCGACAGCATCAGGATCTGTAGTTCCTGCTTTTTCAACAGCCTTAACCCACATATTAAAACCGATATAGGTGGCTTCCATTGGGTCGTTAGTTACCGCTTTATTATCTTTTTTATAAGCTTTCCATTCTTCAATAAATTTCTTGTTCTCTGGAGTATCTACACTTTCAAAATAATTCCATGCAGCTAAATGACCAACTAAAGGTTTGGTATCTACACCTAATAATTCTTGTTCGCCAACAGAGAAAGCAATTACAGGTAGCTGTTCTGGACTGACATTTTGGTTTGCAAGTTCTTTATAGAATGGTACGTTAGCGTCACCATTGATGGTTGAAATAACAGCCGTTTTCTTTCCTTCCCCAGCAAATTTTTTGACATCAGCAACTATAGATTGCCAATCAGAGAAACCGAAAGGCGTATAGTTGACCATGATATCTTTTTTATCGATTCCTTTACTTACTAAATAAGCTTCCAGTAATTTATTGGTAGTGCGTGGGTAAACATAGTCAGTTCCAAGTAAAGCAAAACGTTTTACACCTTGATCAAGCAAGTAATTTACAGCGGGAATGGCTTGTTGGTTTGGCGTTGCTCCAGTGTAGAAAATATTTTTAGAGGATTCTTGGCCTTCCCATTGTACTGGATAGAATAAGATACCGTTTAATTCCTCATAAACAGGCAATACAGATTTTCTGGAAACTGAAGTCCAACAGCCAAAGGTCACAGCAACTTTATCTTTTGCTACAAGTTCACGTGCTTTTTCTGCAAATAAAGGCCAGTTTGAGGCAGGATCTACAACAACAGGTTCCAATTTTTTACCTAATAATCCTCCCTTTTTATTTTGTTCATCAATAAGCATTAACACCGTATCTTTTAAAGCAGATTCTGAAATTGCCATACTTCCAGATAGAGAATGTAGTACACCAACTTTTATCGTGTCGTCATTGGCCAAGGTGTGCTGTGACAGAGAGAAGGAGAGTAAAGTGCTGCTTATTAGC
Source organism: Gallibacterium faecale (assembly GCF_027920745.1). Lineage (NCBI taxonomy): Bacteria > Pseudomonadati > Pseudomonadota > Gammaproteobacteria > Pasteurellales > Pasteurellaceae > Gallibacterium > Gallibacterium faecale. The sequence continues at coordinate 13,620 of NZ_JAQIBB010000066.1, forward strand.
GTTTTTAGCCAAGTTGATTTTTTCATTTTATTCCTCCAAGTAGGATGGTTGTGTTTGCAAATTATTGTTATAGATAGGCTGATTATCTAATCAAATAATCAGTGAAATTTAGTTTATGATCACATCTAACAAAGATCAACTTTTTTTATATTTTTTTTAACATTTAGATCTTAATTTTGATTTTTATTTATTTTTATTTTGTTTTTGTTGAAATTTATTCTTTGGTGGTGAGTAGAGTTAAGAATTAGGAGAATGTTTCTGCATTAAGCTAATAATGAAATGCTAATAGCGAGAGAAGTTTATAAGATGCTGATTTAAAAGGTTTTGAATAACATTAGATTGATCATTATTTAATTCTTGTTTTAGTTTTAGCAACTCTATACGTAAGTGTTCCAATTGATGAATTCGTTCCCCAATGGCTTTGATGTGATTATCTAAAAGTGTTGTGACTTCTTGAGATGGATTTTTTGTTGTGTTGTGGAGGTTTAACAGTGTTTTGATTTCACTGATTTGTAAACCTAAGCTGCGGCAATAACAGATAAAAGATAAAGTAGTCAGATGTTGAGTATTATAGTAGCGAAAATTATTAGAAGTGCGTTTTACTTCAGGCAATAATCCTTGTTTCTCATAGAATCTAATTGTTTCTACTGTACAACCAGTTGCTTTAGCCAATTCACCTATTTTCATATTCACTATAATTCACAAAAAATCTAAATTGTTTAGATGTTATCTAATTTTTTAACGTTTATGCAATTTTTTTTCAAAAAAATATGAATTTATTTTGAATTCATAAGATTATTTCCTTGACTCTGAAGTTACTTCATATTTTATGCTTGAATAATTATTGAATTAGAGGGAATAGAGATGAAAAAACAGATTATCCTTTTGCTAGTAAGCTTATTTGTTTCAATTGCGGATGCACATAATGTCTGGATTGAGCCATTGAATGTATCAAAACATCAATATGTAGTTAAGTTTGGCCACACAGAAACAGAAGGTTATCCATTAGAAAAACTTGAAGAAGTGAGTTATGTAGGTGAGGCAGGGGCGATTCTTCCTATTCATGTAGAATTTTCAAAACAGAGAGAAGCGTTTTTTACTCTGCCTAAGGGAGATATCGTGTTTTTAAAATTTAATAATGGAGTATGGTCAAAATTACCAAATGGTCGATATGTTGAGAAAACTAAAATTGAAGAACCAACAGCAGTATCCAGTATTAATGCTGTTAAATATGGGAAAGCCATTTTAAATTGGAATCAACAAGCATTTAAATCACATCAACAACCTTATGAATTAATTCCAATGGATAAACCGGAAATAGGAAAGCCTTTATCAATTTTGGTATTGCATCAAGGAAAGCCAGTGGAGAATGTAAAGGTTGGTAGTGGGGAAGATGCTCCATTTAATCTCACCAATAAACAAGGTATAGTAACTTTTTTAGTACAGAAAGGTGAAAATCGGATTTGGGCTGAATTTAATGAGGATGATGTGCCTAATGCAAATTATGATAAACGTAGCATTGAATATTTATTAACTTTTGATGTGGAATAGTTGTAATGATGTTACATAAGATTATTGTTATTAGTATAGGTTTTTTTCTAGTAAGTCCTGCGTTATTTGCACATAGCCTACATATATTTGCTCAATATGATGGAAATATCGTGAGTGGTAAGGCTTATTATTCTGATATGACACCAGCAAAAGAAACCTATTTAGCTATTTTTCAAAATGATGATAGCCAACAACCTACATTGGAAGGGAAAACAGATAATGAAGGAATGTTTCATTATCCTTTAGCTAATGGAAAAAAAGTTAAAGTCGTTGTAGAGGGGGAAGAAGGACATCGAGCTATGACAATAGCAGATCCTATTTTGACTAAATGTCGTGATCAAAATGATCTTGAGGTAATTCGAGCGGATATTGCAACGTTAAAAGATAAAATTTATCTGCACGATATTTTAGGTGGGATTGGCTATATTTTTGGAATTATTGGTTGTTTTTCATTATGGCGCTCTTATCGCATAAAAACACCGATAACGAAGAATAAGGAATAAACTAATGCATTTGTCAGAAGGTGTGTTGCATCCTCCTGTGTTAGCGGTTGGTTATATTATTGCCGTTATTGGAATTACGGTTGGATTACGCAAAATTGAAAATCAAAAATTACCGTTAGTGGCATTGTTTGCCGCCACATTTTTTGTCGCAAGTACCATTCATATTCCTGTCGGTATAGGAAGCGTACATTTGATTCTTAATGGCATTGCAGGTTTATTTTTAGGATGGGCTGTATTCCCAGCATTTTTAATTGGGTTAGTTTTACAATTATTATTTTTCTCTTTTGGGGGATTTACTGTGCTGGGTGTCAATTTATGTATTATGGCATTACCGGCTGTTGCAATACGTTATCTATTAAGGCGCTTCTTTACACGAGAAACAACGCCTCAGCAAGTAAAAATAATTGGCGCTTTAGCTGGAATATTAGGCGTGGTTGGTGCGGCTGCAATTGCTTCTTTAACATTAGCATTGGATGGTGGAAAAGACTATATACATTTGATTGGGTTACTTATTGTTTCCCACATTCCAGTGTTTATTGTAGATAGTTTAATCAGTGTTGGTATTGTCACGTTAGTCGTAAAAATGAGACCTTCAATCTATGATGAAATTAGTTAATCTATTCTCCCTTCAGTATCGCCTGATCTATTTAGTTATTTGGGGCTTTTTTATAAGTACTATTCATCAAATAGAGATTTTATTGATTTTAAACTGTTTAGCTTTATTTTGGTTAGGCATACAGATAGGGATATATCGTCAACGTTATCGCTGTTATTTACTAAAATGGTTACGTTTTCATATATTTACACTGTTTTTATTTGTTACGTTGAGTTTGCAGATTGATCATACAGGTATAAGTTTTTATCGATCAGGGATGTTCTTGGCGTTAATCTTAAGTTTGAGGATTAATCTATTAGCATTTTCGCTGTGGATTGTGATGATGAATGTTGCAGAACAGCATTTATTACAAGCGATAACCCAGCTGCCTTTTCCTAAAAAATTACAGCAATTATTTATTTTGACTGTACGCTATGTTGCTGTTTTGGGAGAAGTGAATCGTAATATTGGGATAGCCATGAAAGCGAGAGGATTTCATGCAAGATGTGATAAACGCTCTTTTTATGTGTTATCACAGAGAGTTGCTTTATTATTAATACATGCATTAAATAAAGTAGAAATTACGCAAAATGCGTTAAAGGCACGTGGATTAAAATTTTAAATATCAATGAGTATTTTATCTGTCAAACACATTTGTATTTCTGTACAAAATAGAACCATTATTCAGAATTTGTCTTTTCAATTAGAAGATAGACAAAGACTCTTTCTACTAGGGGAAATTGGTACAGGAAAAACAACATTATTGCATAGTTTATTAGGTTTTGTACCGATAGAACGTGGTGAAATTAAATGGTTTGGGCAAGTTTGTGTAACAGAAAAAGATTTTCAACCATTACGTGGTAAAGTGGGGTTATGTTTTCAAAATGCAGATGATCAATTATTTGGACCATCAGTGTTAGATGATGTTGCTTTTGGTCCACTTAATCAAGGTTTATCTAAGTATCAAGCTTATTCAATTGCAGAACAACAATTAGCTACCTTAGATATTATTAGATTAAAGGATCGCTCTATAACAGCACTGTCAGGAGGAGAGAAAACATTTGTTGCTTTGGCTGGTGTTTTAGCTATGCAACCAAAAGCTTTATTGCTAGATGAACCAACAACAGGATTAGATAGTCGTAATAAAGATAAGCTTAGTATGCTATTAGCGGAATTAGAGTTGCCAATGATCATTGCGTCACACGATCAGGTGTTTATTGATAATATATCCGATTCAGTAATTTATATGCAGCCACAATTATTGTGAGCAGTAAAATGAGCACTCTTTTATTAAACAGAGTGCTCATAGTAAAAATGTTATTTAGTTTCAGCTGCTTTTTGCGTTGCATCGTCAACTTGTTTTTGTAACTCAGCAAGCGACTTTTCTGCATTATCTAAAGTTTGTGTGGTTTTGCTTTGTAGCTCTGTATAAGCTTTTACTTCTTCTGGAGAAGGTTGGTGGCTGGTGAGATCAGACGATTTTTTCATAAGATCTACAAAGAGAGTTAATCCTTCATTATATTTTGCTTGTACTGCCTTCGCTTCATCAGTATTCATTTTTAAGTCATTGACAGCTTTGATAACAGTTTGAAAGCTACTAATAATATTATTATAGGCTTTTACTTTATCTTCATTGGATTGTGCTGACTCAAGTTGTTGAATTAAGTTTGTGCCGTTTTCTTGTTTTAAAGCAGTATCTAATGTTTGACGCAGATTATTAACATCTGCTTTTAGATCATCTGCTTTATCACCACAGGCGGCTAAAAAAAGCGTAAATAAACCAATAAGAAAAAAATTCTTTAACTGTTGCATAAGTAATATCCTTTAAAAATTAATTAAATTGAATGAGATGATTAATCGGCAGAATAGTAAAGTTTACCGATTTCGATTTTGGCACGACCTTGAGATTCTCGCCATTTATTGGTGTCACGTAATGAATAAACGCAGCCACAATATTCTTGTTGATAAAATCTTTCTCGCTTACTAATTTCGATCATACGTTGCGAGCCACCACCTTTACGCCAGTTGTAGTCCCAGTATATGACATCATCATATTTTTCTGCTGCACGGTGACCGCAGCCATTAATTTGATTCATATCTTTCCAACGTGAGATTCCTAAGCTACTGGTAAAAACAGGAAATCCATGTTCATGTGCATATTGAGCGGCTTTTTCAAAACGCATATCAAAACACATAGTACAGCGGATTCCTCTTTCCGGTTCATCTTCCATACCTTTGGCTCTTTCAAACCATTCAGCACGATCATAATCAGCATCGATAAATGGAATGTTATATTTTTCAGCAAAACGAATATTTTCCTCTTTACGGATTAAATACTCTTTTTGCGGGTGAATATTTGGATTATAAAAGTAAATTGTGAAATCAATTTCAGAGGCTAATAAAGCTTCCATAACTTCACCAGAACAAGGCGCACAACAAGAGTGCAACAGCAATTTGTTATGACCATTAGGTAAAGTTAATTTTGGGCGCACAAACGGTGCATTTGGATCTTTAGCTTCTTTCTTTTTTCTTCCACGAGATGAAATAGGTTGTTGTATATCTGACATAATTCTTAATTTTAATAACTTCGTTCAACAGAGATTTTTGCAAGGGAAACGAGTGCTTCTTTATATGGGCTTTCAGCAATAATATTCAGTGCATCAATTGCTTTTTGTGCTTCAAGTTTCGCCTTTTCTACGGTATAAGTTAATGAATTACAACGTTCCATAATAGCTTGGATTGTTGAAAGGTGTTCACGTCCATGCCCATGTTCAATAATAGAACGAATTAATTGACTTTCTTCTGGTGCTGCATGATACATAGCATGTAATAAAGGTAAAGTTGGTTTCCCTTCTTCAAGATCATCACCAAGATTTTTCCCTAATTGTTCAACATCAGCACGGTAATCAAGGACATCATCAATAAGTTGAAAAGCCGTACCTAAATAGCGACCATAAAGTTTCATTGCTTGAATTTGTTCAGTAGGGGCATCAGCTAAAATGGCAGAACATTCAGCAGCAACTTCAAAGAGACGGGCTGTTTTACTATAAATAACCTGCATATAGCTTTGTTCAGTAGTATTAGGATCATTACAATTCATTAATTGTAAGACTTCACCTTCTGCAATGACATTTACTGCATCAGACATTACTTGTAACACTGGGAGCGAACCTAACTGTGACATTAGTTGGAAGGCACGAGTATAGATAAAATCACCAACAAGAACACTTGCTGCATTACCAAAGATAGCATTAGCCGTATCTCGGCCACGACGCAAAGTCGATCCATCAACTACATCATCATGTAATAAAGTTGCAGTGTGAATAAATTCGATAAAGGTTGCACAGGTAATATGTTTATCACCTTGATAATTCAATGCATTTGCAACTAAAACTGCAATTAATGGGCGGATCCGTTTCCCACCGCCATTAACAATATAAAAACTTAATTGATTAATAAGGGCAATATCAGATTGTAATTGTTGTGAAATCATATTGTTTACTGATTTCATATCGTTTGCTGATAGTGCCTGAATTTCTTGTAAATTCATACATCCCTTCATTGATTATGGCATAAGCATGAGCCAGTAATGCTTTTATATAAAGACGGTTGTCGATTTTACCCTAAAAATTTATATTTCTAAAATTAAACAATGAAATTTAGCAAGATTTTTTATTTTGTTGAAAATCCGTGCTTGCTATTTTGTTTTTTTTTCCGTAAAATCCGCGACCTATTATGTGAATTTTAAAGTGCTGAGTTTAGATAACCTAATATTGGGTTTGATTAGATAGCACTACAATTTAGCGGAGTTTTCTTCTATGTACGCGGTTTTCCAAAGTGGCGGCAAACAACACAGAGTAAGCGAAGGTCAAGTTGTTCGTTTAGAAAAACTTGAAGTGGCAACAGGTGAATCAGTTGAATTTGATTCTGTGTTAATGGTCGTTAATGGTGAAGATGTTAAAATTGGTGCGCCAGTTGTTTCTGGTGCTAAAGTGGTGGCTGAAGTTGTAGCTCACGGACGTGGCGAAAAAGTTAAAATCGTTAAGTTCCGTCGTCGTAAACACAGCCGTAAACAACAAGGTCATCGTCAGTGGTTCACAGAAGTGAAGATCACTGCAATTAACGCTTAATTCAAAGGAGATCAGATAAATGGCAACTAAAAAAGCTGGGGGTTCAACCCGTAACGGTCGCGACTCTGAAAGTAAACGTCTTGGTGTTAAGCGTTTCGGTGGTGAATCTGTATTAGCAGGTAACATCATCGTTCGTCAACGTGGTACTAAATTCCATGCTGGTAACAACGTTGGTATGGGACGTGATCATACTTTATTCGCAACTGCTGATGGTAAAGTGAAATTTGAAGTTAAAGGCGATAAAGGCCGTAAATACGTAAGTATTGTAACTGAGTAATTTCAGATCAAATCAAATTATGAAAAACTGCACTTAAATAAGTGCAGTTTTTTTATATCTCAAATTTAGGAGGTGGATAATGCCAGAATTACCCGAAGTTGAAACCACACGGCAAGGGATCCTACCTTATCTTCAAGATCAAGTTATTGATCATCTTATTATAAGAACGCCTCGCTTACGTTGGGCAATTAGTCGTGAATTATTTACCCTCTCTTCAGAGAAAATTATTGGTATAAAACGTCGAGCTAAATATCTGATTATTGAATTGGAAATTGGCTATATCATTGTGCATTTAGGAATGTCAGGATCATTGAGAATTGTGTCAGATCAAGATCCTGTGGATAAACATGATCACGTGGATATGATCTTAACTAATGGAAAGATCTTAAGATATAACGATCCTAGAAAGTTTGGTGCTTGGCTATGGACGGCAACACTTGAACGATTTTCTCTTTTTAGCAAATTAGGACCAGAACCATTAAGCGATGCATTTACTGGAGATTATCTCTTTGCTAAAAGTCGCAAACGTCAAACTGTAGTGAAAGCATGGTTGATGAATAATGAAATCGTTGTTGGAGTAGGGAATATCTATGCAAATGAGGTACTTTTTTCTTGTAAGATCCACCCTAAAACAGTAGTCAGTACCTTGACACAACAACAGTGTGAACAACTTGCTATGCAGATTAAACAGATATTACAGCAAGCTATCAAGCAAGGTGGTACAACGTTACAAGATTTTATTCAACCAGATGGGCGTCCTGGATATTTTAAGCAATCATTGCAAGTATATGGACGTAAAGATGAACCTTGTGTTTGTTGTGGGCATTTGATTGAAACTATTGTGATAGGGCAGCGAACGAGTTTTTATTGTCCAATTTGCCAAGTGTTGAATAAATAAACGAAAGATTAAATCTTAAACAAAAATTGAAAAAATAAAAAAAATGTACTACCTCTAACGAGTGAATCGCGGAAATTTGATCTAGATAACGTTTTTTTTTCCTAAAAAGGATTAGAATGCAAAACATGATTTTTTTATATTCAATTTGAAGGAAAATTATTATGTCAAATTTAAAAGCTTATTTAGACTCAGTTGGTATTCATGATGTAGCTGAAATTGTTCATAACCCAAGTTATGAACAACTTTTTGCAGAAGAAACTAAAGCAGATCTACAAGGTTATGAAAAAGGTCAAGTTACAGAACTTGGTGCTGTAAATGTAATGACTGGTGTATATACAGGTCGTTCACCAAAAGATAAATTCTTTGTGAAAGATGAAACAACAAAAGATACTATTTGGTGGACTTCTGATGAATACAAAAACGATAACAAACCAGTTACTCCAGAAGCATGGAAAGAAATTAAAAAATTAGCAACTGAAGAGTTAAGTGGTAAACGTTTATTTGTGGTTGATGCATTCTGTGGTGCAAATGAAAGCAGCCGTTTGAAATTACGTTTTGTAATGGAAGTTGCATGGCAAGCTCACTTTGTAACTAATATGTTTATTCGTCCAACCGCAGAAGAGTTAGCGAATTTTGGTGAACCAGATTTCGTCATTATGAATGCATCTAAAGCGAAAGTGGAAAACTACAAAGAATTAGGCTTGAACTCTGAAACCGCTGTTGTATTTAACTTAACTGAAAAAGTACAAGTTATCTTAAATACTTGGTATGGTGGTGAAATGAAGAAAGGTATGTTCTCTTATATGAACTACTTACTTCCATTAAGAGGTATGGCTTCAATGCACTGTTCTGCTAACACCAGCAAAGATGGTAAAGAAACCGCTATCTTCTTCGGTCTTTCAGGTACAGGTAAAACTACATTATCAACAGATCCTAACCGTTTATTAATTGGTGATGATGAACATGGTTGGGATGATGATGGTATCTTTAACTTTGAAGGTGGTTGCTATGCGAAAGTTATCAACCTTTCTAAAGAAAATGAACCAGATATCTACAATGCAATTCGTCGTGATGCATTATTAGAAAACGTCACTGTTGATGCAAATGGTAAAATTGATTTTGCAGATAAGAGCGTAACAGAAAATACTCGTGTTTCTTATCCAATTTATCACATTGATAACATTGTTAAACCTGTATCAAAAGCAGGTCATGCAAATAAAGTTATCTTCTTATCAGCGGATGCATTTGGTGTGTTACCACCAGTGTCAATTTTAACGCCAGAACAAACTAAATATTATTTCTTATCTGGTTTCACAGCGAAATTAGCAGGTACAGAACGTGGTGTTACCGAACCTACTCCAACATTCTCTGCATGTTTCGGTGCAGCATTCTTAAGCTTACACCCAACTAAATATGCTGAAGAATTAGTGAAGAAAATGGAAGCTAACGGTGCGAAAGCATACTTAGTTAATACTGGTTGGAATGGTTCAGGTAAACGTATTTCTATCAAAGATACTCGTGGTATCATCAATGCGATTTTAGATGGTTCTATTGATAAAGCACCTACTAAGAAAATCCCAGTATTTGACTTCGAAGTTCCAACTGAATTACCAGGTGTAAACCCTGCAATTTTAGATCCACGTGATACTTATGCAGAAAAAGGCGAATGGGAAAAACGTGCAGATGATCTTGCAGAACGTTTCACTAAGAACTTTGTGAAATATACAGGCAACGAAGCAGGTAAAGCATTAGTTGCAGCAGGTCCTAAAAAATAAGTTAAATTAGGATGAAATAATCACAACAACACCTTACCTTCATGGTAAGGTGTTTTTTTATCTGATCTTATTCAGGTAATTTCGTGTAGAGATGGGAGCGATGTATGCGTAGAAATGCAAGAAGAACATTAAAGAATTTTAAGACATTAAGAATCCGCCGTTTAATGCTATTAAAACGGATTCAAAAGCGTAAACAGTATATCCAAGCACGCCATAGAATCCGTTTTTTGAAAGAACAAGAATAGGTACTGTTAGGTATTTAGTTTTTGCAAAGCTATTTATTAGATAGATTTTAATTTAATTCTAGTAGGCGTAATAAAGCCATTGATGGCTAAAACGCATAACGCACTCCAAATAAATCCATAAGTAATATAAGCAGTAGAAGGCATTGCAGTATTAAGTACAGTAATGGATAAAATAAAGAGTAGTGTTGGTTCAATATAGCTGAGTAAACCAAATAATTTCATTGGTAATAATGTGCTGGAACGCACATTAAATGACATAGATAACGCACTGACTATGCCGAGTAAAGGGAGTAGTAACCAATATTGAGGTTGATGGCTAATCGTATACCATACGTCTTGTTGTGGTAAGAGAAAATATAAAGCGAAAGGTGCTATCAAAGTGAGATCAAACGTTAATCCTAATAAAGCAGGAACTTTTAGCATACGCCGAGATAGATAATAGGGTGGATAGAGAAGTACTACCCATAATGTAGTCCAAGAGAAAGCGTGGGTACGATATAATTCGTTTAAAATACCACAGATGGCTAAGATTAATGCTAATAATT
>NZ_JAQIBB010000067.1:0-24020 GCF_027920745.1 Gallibacterium faecale
TGTTTTACCCAAACCTGCTGCACCTGTAATAACGTTAATATCGCCTTCAACATGGGCAAAATGGACGACGTCTTGGCAACGGCGAGCTGCAAACGTCATCACAAAGGTTGCATTAAACTGACGCTCAACAAATTTATCTTTATGACGTTCGAGTAAGCGTTTGACCGCCTCATCTACCTCATCAGTACGTCCTGCATATGTACCTTTTAGGTATTGATTAATTACCGCCACACTTTTACCCAACGCTTTAGCGACTTGTGTTTGTGTTGACCCTGTTTGTTCCATATAATGCACTAGCTTTTCTCTCATTTTTTTTATCCTTTTTTTGAAAAACATTGATGGAGGATTTATGCCAACTCAAACACAAATTCCCGATGACCAAACTTCACTTTTAATTGCTCGCCTCGCTGTACATTCATCAATTCTGCAAGCGTTAACAGCTCAGCTATTGGAGCTTGACTTGATTTCCCTTGAACAACTACAGCACGACATACGAGCTCAAGTAGATCTTCTAAAACAGCTTGATATTGGTGATAAGGCACGTGCAGAACTGACTCACTTTTCAGAGCATTTTCTACATAATGTAACTTCAATTCTTGATAGTGACGCGCTTCAAAATCACTAACTTTAGTTTCAATTTCCACTAGCGCTTCATGCCATGGACGTTGTTTTAGGTGACTATTCATTGTTACTCTCCCATTGCTTTTCTTCGTTGATATTCAAGTTCGGATGGTAATATCGCCACCCGTTCTTCATTTTTCTGTTTCATGACTTGGTTTAAACCGTGTAGTAAATCGGTACTTGGTTGATGTTCAATCGTAATAACTGGATTGGCTTCCGCTCTGATTTCATCGACTTGTTCTTGTTTAAGTTTCATTCGGCGTTGATGACGTTCTTTGCGCGCTTTATCGACAAAGGTTTCTGCAAATGCGGCACGTTTATTACCGTTCCAGATAGCTTCACAAAGATAAGTGCCGTCTTGTTTGCGGATAATCACACTGTTGGCGTCGTGGATATCAAACGCAACAACCACTTTTTCACCATCCACATCCAACAATCTTTGACTAAAGTAATCGTTGTTAAAGAGTGATACCCAACCACGTTGAGCCACACGTAATACCTGCGGTCTAAACATATCGCGAGCTTCAATCGGCGTAACTCTAATAATGTCGTCATCATTTAATAACTGTTGACGTTTACGAGCGGGCGTCATACCGATTTCGCGGTGAATATGTTCGTTGTTGTACCAATCCACCCCAATTTGGACGGCATCGATAAACTGTTGCCAGGTTGGCAGTTTGCCTTTTGCCCACTGTTGTTTATCGGTTAATTCGGTTCGTCCATCTCTCAATGCTTTGTCTAAACTAATGACAGCGGTTGAGGTTTTACGTACTGTTTCGCGGTCTGCTCCTGTGCCGTGATAAGTGGCAAATTGGCGAGCAATGCGTAACGCTAAGGTTTGGTTTACACGTTCAATAATCCCACGTGCTTGTGGATTGCCTGGTATCCCGGTTTGGTGATTAATGCCTAATCTCGGCAAAATCCCTGTAATATCCGCATCTAACATCCAGTTTTTCTCACCACCACCGTTATCTGAGTAGTAAATTGCCGGGATACCGTGTTTTTCGACACCGTAGCGGATTGCGTCAGCCACAGCTAAACAGTTTTCCGCGAGTGATACCGACCAACCGACAATAAAGCGACTTGCGGTATCCATCACTAAGGTTAATTCTGGGATAAACGGGCGACCGTGGTCAGGGTGAGCGACTTTCATTTTCATAGAGTGACCATCACCAACCCAGACATCATTTGCTCTTAATACTGACCAGTCGCGTTTTACATAGGTATTTAATGCACGTAATTCCGCACCCGTTTTACGTCCAATCGCTCGCATATACGGATTAAGTTTTTTCAATCCACGTCTTACAGCAGAGAGCGATGGCAAAATTTCAAGCATATAAGGCTGATCTGCATAATGTTCCGCTGCTTGTGAGATATATTGAGTATAGGCTTCGGCAATATTGACGCCGTTCGTGTTGCGATACACCGCTAAAAAGTGTGGCAACCAAACCAACTCATTGAGCTCTTTTTCTCGTCTTTGTAGAGGAGCAAGACGTTGTAATCTTTCGGCTGGGGTTTTACATTTTTCGTAATCAAGTACCCATTGATTAAGGGTTCTTTCTGATAAGGTTCTCTCACTTTTTCCGTTCTTATTACGAGCATTAGCTACCTTAATTAGACTTTGTACGTGTTCAGGCAAACCATTATTCTTTGCTTGATTACAAAAATACTTAATTGCTTTATAACGTGGTTGTAATTGTTCTAGTTGCTGTACATAGGCAACAATAGTCATTCTTGCATCAGCGATAGCTCGTTGATTCTGTGTTAAATGTTCTAAATCATTGTTTTTTGTAGGTTGTGTTTTTGGCAATAAACTTGCGATAACCTTTTTCTTTAAAGCTGACTGAACTTTCTCTGGTAAAGAAGACATTGCATATTCAAATCCACCACCTTTAACCCCTTCTTTCTGGCGATATTCCCATTTTTCTCGTTTAGCTAATCTAGTCACATTACTTGGATGTTTAGATAATCCACCTATGCCCGCTAAATCTTTTGCTGTAAACCATGCTTTCATAAATTAATCCTTATAACGTGATGGCCAAATATCTTTAGGGTCTTTATCTATAGCTTTAGCGATAATCAATTCACCACGCGGATAACTTTTATCAAAAGCATTTCTTAATGTTGTTTTTGCAAGTCCATTTCTTACACCCAATATTGCTAAAGTAAGACCTCTTTTTTCTAATTCAGCTTTAATATCAGCTGGGTGCATATCTTTACCACTTTCATTTTTTAGCATTTTGTGTAATCCTTAAAAGTTAATTCAACAACTACGCAATGGCGTACTTAATCATTTATGATTTGAAATATACTATTTATGATTTATTAAATCAATATGTGATTTGATAAAAAATTTAAAAATTCTTTATAAATGTTAGTAAGTCATTGATTTTAAATTACTTAATCATTTAATTCATTTAATTCAAATTTGATTTGATAAGGTGTTTTTATGAAATCACTAAAAGAATGGTTTACTGCAAAAGAATTAGAAGGGTTACCGGGATTACCTTCATTGGCAACAAACATAACAAGAAAGGCTAAACAAGATGGGTGGCTGACTAGAAATGCATCAGGTATAAAAGGTGGCGGTAATGAATATCATATTACTAGTTTACCCAAGGAAGCTAGTGATCGTCTTATTCAACTCTCTCGAATTAATGGTATCAAAGAGTCTTTAATTGCTAAGAACAATGACACGATTGAAGAAAGCATTGATCATGATAACGAATCATTTAGTAACATAGTTGATCTTAGAAGTGTTGAAGTATCTGCAGGCTTTGGTAGGTTTAACGAAGAACATCAAGATGTTAAATATACGTTGGTTGAAAAAGCGTGGTTACAAAAACGAGGATTAAAGGCAAAAGATTGTGCAATGTTTAAAGTTGTTGGTGACAGCATGTACCCAACAATTAAAGACGGAGATGACATACTAGTAGATCGTTCAAAAACAAAATTAACAGAAGGACAAATCTTTGTTATTAACCACATGGGGAGTATGTGGGTAAAAAAAATTCAAATTGGATTCACAGGAATAGAATTAATTAGCGATAATACAGAGTATGTTCCAATAAAAATTTCTTGGGATGATGCTAATAGCCTTAGAACAATAGGAAAAGTTGTGAGAATTTATAAAGATATGTAGCTTTTACCTTTTTATTTTTAAGTGTTTGTTTTATATAAATATTTTTAAAAAGGAATATTTAACATTAGGGTTATGAATATTCCTTTTTAATTTCATATAAAAGGATCTTTTAAATTTTTAAAACCTTATTAAAGTGAGATTAAAATCAGATCGCTTTATGCAAAAAATAACGCAATTTCCGCTCATTTCTGATCAAATTCATTTCCTTTATATTTTGCATAAAACATCAAAGATTTCCACAGCAAGCCATTGTTTCTTTTAAATTTTTCCGACCAATTCATATTCTTTTTTTTGTTTTTATTTTTATGCAAAATCAATCAGTACCCCACAATCTCCGACTAAATAGCCAACTTGCCACAGCTAAAGCGACAGTAGCGATAATCAGCATTGGGAATAGATTAAGCCAGACTTGCATGGCTGACATATCTTTGAGGAATAATCCATTTACAATAATCAAGAAATGTTTAAATGGGTTAATTTCCACCACCCATTGCAACCAATCTGGCATATTTTCCACTGGTGAGGCATAACCAGATAATGAGATGGCGGGAACTAAGAAAAGGAAAGTGCCTAGAATAGCTTGCTGTTGCGTTTTTGAGATAGCAGAGATAAATAATCCCACACCAACCATCGCTAAAATAAACACAAAAATAGCCCCTAATAATAACCAGAACGAGCCAACAAAAGGGACTTGGAAAATAGTGACCACAATAATAAAAATAATCACCCCTTCCGCTAAGCCAACTAACACCGCAGGAATCGTTTTGCCTAATAAAATTTCACTTGGTGTTAATGGTGATACCAAAATTTGATCGAATGTACCTAATTCCCGTTCCCGAGCGACAGATAATGCGGTAACCATTAATGCGACTAATCCAGCTAAAATTCCTACTAATGCTGGAACGGTGTACCATAAATGATCCAAATTTTCGTTAAACCAATTACGATTTAAGATCACTAACGGTACCGCTTCTTTGCCCTGTTGCAATGCTAACTCTTGGTTATACTGCAAGATAATCTGGGCCAAATAGCTATGGATAATCTGGGCTGAATTAGAATTTCTACCGTCTAACAACACTTGAATATCGCTGGCTTCTCCCGCTAATAACTTCTGGCTAAAATTGATCGGAAACTGCAACGCCACTAACGCTCGCTTTTCAGCAATTTGTTGGCGTAGTGCCTGTTCATTTTGTACTAATATCAGCTGGGTAAAAGTGGGAGATGCTGTAATTCGCTGTATGATTTCCGTACTATACATCCCGGCATCTTGGTTATAGATCGCCACTGAAATATTTTTCACTTCTAAGGTCGCTGAATAGGAGAATAAAAATAGTTGAATAACAGGCGGGCCAATTAATACCAAGCGACTGCGAGGATCTCTAAATAACGCCAATAACTCTTTGATAATTAATGCCCAAATGCGTCCATTGATTATCATATATCAATCCTTTTTTGTGTTTTCCGTTTTGTCACTAGGAAAGTTAAGATGCCGATAATCAACATTATCGCCATACCTTGTGCTAATAATCCCCAAACATTTCCAGCCAAAAAGAGGGTTTGCAAACTGGTTACGTAATAACGAACACTAAATAGATAGGTTAACCACTGTACTGGCAATGGCATTGAACTAATTTCAAATACAAACCCTGACAACATAAAAGCTGGCAAGAAAGCAAACATAATCGCAATTTGTGATGCTACGAATTGATCTTTCGCTAATGAAGAAATTAATAAACCTTGGCCTAAGGCACAGATCAAAAAGATTGACGTCGATAATAACAGTGCTAAGAAAGACCCGTGAAATGGCACATCATAATAGAGCGTTGTCACTAAAAAGCAGATCAACATCGAACCAATCCCTAAAATATAATAAGGAATTAACTTACCCAGCAAAATTTGGGTAATCGTTACCGGCGTTGCCATCATCGCTTCCATCGTGCCACGTTCCCATTCTCTCGCAATCACTAATGCGGTCAGTAAAGTGCCGATAAGCGTCATTGTAATAGCCATTGAACCAGGTAATAAAAAATGGCGGCTTTTTAACTCTGGGTTAAATAGATAACGTTCTTTGAGTTGAATTCCTTGTTGATCGGCTGTCTGTTGTGATAACCAAGTTTGCACTACACCACTCGTATAACCGTTAACAAATATCGCTGTATTAGGTTGTGAGCCATCAGTTAATACCTGAATTTTTGCGGTTTGTTGGCGTAATAAATCTAAGCTAAATTCAGCTGGAATCACAACAATCCCTTTAATTTTTCCTGTTGTTAAATCAGGATAAAATGCTTTCCGATCCGCTGCGGTTTGTACATCTAAAAACTTAGAGTGTCGAAACGCATCAGTTAAACTGTTTGCTAATGGTGTCGAAGAGTAAGAAACCAGACCTATCTTCATTTTGTTACTATCAAGATTAATCCCATAACCAAAAATAAATAACAAAATAAAAGGCAGCACAAAGGCAATCAAAATGGAGGAGGGATCGCGAATAATTTGTAACATTTCTTTGCGGACTAAGGCAACTAACCTACTCATACTATTTGCCCTCTTTTATTTGATCGTGTGCTTGTACTAAAGCAATAAACGCATCCTCTAACGTTGGGGAAGCTAACTGAGCTAATTGCATCGCTTGCTGCTTCAATTCATCTGGTGTTCCGGTAGCAATATTCTCTCCACGATAGATTAATCCAATGCGATCACAATACTCCGCTTCATCCATAAAATGCGTTGTTACCATAACCGTTACACCTTTTCCCACCATCGCATTAATATGTAACCAAAACTCTCGTCGTGTAATTGGATCAACACCTGACGTTGGTTCATCTAAAAATAGAATATCTGGCTGATGAATCACAGCACACGCCAATGAAAGGCGTTGTTTGAAGCCAAGCGGTAAATCGCCTGCATTCATCTTTAAATAAGGCTGAAAATCGAAAATATCGATCATCATTGCGATTCTTTCACGTTGTGCTTTTCCGGTGACACCATATAACCCAGCAAAAAAACGTAGGTTTTGTAATACATCTAAATTGCTATATAGGGAGAAACGCTGTGCCATATAGCCAATTTTGCTCCGTGCCAAAGAGGTAGAATGTCGTAAATCAAGACCTGTCACAAAGCACTCTCCTGACGTTGGTTGCAATAATCCACACATCATTTTAAAAGTGGTGGATTTTCCTGCTCCGTTTGGTCCTAATAAGCCAAAAATTTCCCCTCGTTTAATTGAAAAAGTATTATCTTTAACTGCAACAAACTCACCAAATCGCTTAGTAAGTCCTTTTGCATCAATCACGGGCAAGCCATCATCTGGTTTTGGTGCTATCTGTTCAGCCAATGCCGAATAACCGCCGGGACCACCACCTAAGCGATCAATAAATGCATCTTCAAAACAAGGATTAACCGGTAACCATTCACCCTGTGTTAACGTTGGTTTATCCGCTCCATCACGTAACACTAAACGAATATTACTACCTTGAATAATGCCATCTAACACTTGTGGCTGTTGTAATAGGTGAATTAAAGCAGAACGCCTTTCTGCTGCGGGAATTTCTGTCACTTGATAAACACGATTCGCAACTCGAGCTAATAAGCCTTGCGGATCGCCATCGTATAATTTTTTCCCTTCATTTAACAAAATGACACTATCGCATTTCTCTGCTTCATCTAAATACGCCGTTGACCAAAGTACCGCCATTCCTTGTTTGACTAAAGCTTGTACTAATTTCCATAATTCACGTCTTGAAATCGGATCGACACCAACACTCGGTTCATCTAATAATAACAATTTAGGATCACCGACTAACGCACAAGCTAAGCCTAATTTTTGCTTCATTCCGCCTGAAAGTTTACCGGCTAAACGGTGTTGGAAAGGAGATAAATCAGTGAAAGCTAACAATTTTTCAAATTTCTGCTGGCGGATATTGCCAGTGATACCACGTAAATCTGCATATAAAGAGAGATTTTCAATTACCGTTAGATCTTCATATAAGCCAAATTTTTGTGGCATATAACCACTAATTTCATGAATCTGTTCTGCTTCAGTCACCACATTAAATTGATCAACTTGAATAGACCCACTATCTGGTTGCATTAAACCAATCAAATGCCGGATTAAGGTGGTTTTCCCTGCACCATCTGGCCCCACAAGACCTGTCATTTGACCGGGATAAATTTTGGCAGAAATCTGATCTAACGCTAAAGCATCCATCCCTTTAAAGCGTTTGCTTACTGCATCAATCACCACGATTGGCTGAGTCATTATTTTTCCTCAGACACTTTTTTCTGAATCACTAACGTCACCGGCATACCTTGGCGTAAGCCTTGATCTGTTTGATCAATCAATACCTTAAAACGATATACCAACTCGGTTCGTAACTGTTCACTTTCCACATTTTTTGGAGTGAATTCTGCTTGCGGTGAAATAAAGCCGATCTTACCCTGATAGGTTTTACCGCTATCTGTTAATACTGTAACGATTTGCCCTGGGTATAACTGTGCTAAATTTGGTTCATCTACATAAGCCCGAATCCACACAGGTTTTGTCAATGCAATTGAATAGATTGGCAATCCTGCACTCACGATACTGCCTTTTTCCCTCACTCGGGTTAACACAATACCATCACTAGGCGCGAATAACTGCGTATCTGCAAGGCGCGTTTCTGCAAGTGAAACTAAAGATTTCGCGATATTGACTTGTGCTATTGCCTGATCTCTGCCAGAAACGACTTCATCATAACTGGCTTCTGAAATAGCTTTTTTCTCGGCTAAGCCCTGACTACGTTGATAAAGTTTTTCTGCTTTTACCAACACCGCTTCCGCTGCGTCTAGTTTGGCTTTGGCTAAAGCCAACTCATCTTGAAATGAAGTTTGATCTAATGTAGCTAATAAATCGCCAGCCTTCACCTGATCACCTTCATCAACTAACAATTTTTCAACTCGCCCAGCTACCTTAAAACCAAGATTAACCTCCCGAATATCAACATTTCCGTATAGTCTTAATTCGGTTAAATTGGCAGTTTGTTGTTGATGTTGTTGGAATAGATAAAAACCACTTAATCCTAGAATAATCAGAAGTAATAAGATTAAACTCTTTTTCATCGCATAGCTCCTGTTGATTTACCTGCGCTAAAAAAGCTTAATCTCATCATACTCCGATCAAGAGTGATCTTCACCTATCGAATGTAAAGAATGTGATACACAGCTAAAAAATTTCATTTGTAACTATTACAACCACCAAAAGCAGGCATTATCCGCCTACAATTTTAAGTAAAATGGCTGAAATAACGGGATCACATCTTCGTGATATTGATGTTGTTCTGTATAAATTGTTAATTGAGAGGAAATAGGTAATGCTGAACGCTGACCTTTTACAAAACTTAATAAGATTCGTTGTGCTGTTTTGCCCTGTTTGGTGATCACCTCACATAGCCGTTCACAATGTAGTGGTACATTTTGTGCTGTTACCTGTTCTAATAACTGAACTCCTGCTGCAAATGGCAGTACAAATTGGATTTTTCCTTGTTCTGTCACACAATGACTCGCCGCGATTAACCATTCTAAATGAGAAGAATTCCCCAGATAACGCGCCATTTCCCGATGATCATCTCGGCATTTATTGGCTGTGGCAAAATAAGGCGGATTAGCCACAATTAAATCGAATTGTTGTAAGGTATGTTGACAAAAATGCACAACATTATCCTGAATAATTGATACCTTATCTGCCCAGGGCGACATCATCACATTTTCTTGTGCCTGCTGATAGGCATTTTCTTCAATTTCCACTCCAACAATACGACACTGTGGGGCAGTTCTTTGTGCTAACATCAATGCAATTAATCCCGTACCACAACCTAAATCTAATACTGTTTTCGCTTCAATAACATCTGCCCAAGCGCCCAATAAAACGCCATCTGTTCCGACTTTCATCGCACAGCGATCATGATAAATGGTGAATTGCTTAAATTGGAAACCTGCTCGATTGGTCATTGAGAATATTATGTACTACAAGGATCGAATAAGGATATTTTAATAAAATTTCGCTATAATTCGAGGCTGATTTTATACTTTAGAGATTTTTTATGACTATTGCGACCTTTGCTGAATTTGAACTTGCTCCTGAATTATTAAAAGCATTAGATAAAAAAGGCCTTTCTCGTCCAACGGCTATTCAATGTGAAGCGATTCCTGCTGCGATGGATGCACACGATATATTAGGCTCTTCACCAACAGGAACAGGTAAAACAGTAGCGTTTTTATTACCTGCAATCCAGTATTTGCTCGATTTTCCACGGCGCAAACCTGGCGCACCACGAGTCTTAATTCTTACTCCAACACGTGAACTTGCCATCCAAGTTGCGGAACAAGCTGAACAATTAGCGTGTTTCACTTCATCAAGTATTGCTACTATTACCGGTGGTGTTGCTTATCAAAATCATGGCGAGATTTTTAATAAAAACCAAGATATTGTAATCGCGACACCAGGGCGTTTACTCCAATACATCAAAGAAGAAAACTTTGATTGTCGAGCTATTGAAATTTTAATTTTTGATGAAGCCGACCGTATGTTGGAAATGGGTTTTGGCCAAGATGCAGAACAAATTGCGGCAGAAACACGTTGGCGTAAACAAACGATGCTCTTTTCTGCAACGCTTGAAGGGGAATTACTAACCGATTTTGCCGAACGTTTATTGAATGAGCCAGTGGCAATCAATGCAGAACCAAGTCGCCGTGAACGCAAAAAAATTCAACAATGGTATTACCATGCAGATAATCGTGAACATAAAATCAAATTATTAGCGCGTACTATTGTTGATGAACAAGTGAGCAAAGGCATTATCTTTGTTCGTAAACGTGAAGAAGTGCGCGAGCTTTCAGAAATTTTACGGAAACGTGGTATTAGAAGTGCCTATTTAGAAGGAGAAATGGCACAAACCCAACGTAATAATGCGATTGAGAAATTACGTGATGGTGTGGTAACTGTTTTAGTGGCAACCAATGTGGCTGCTCGTGGTATTGATATTGATGATATCTCTCACGTATTAAATTTCGATTTACCTTATAACGCCGATATTTATCTCCATCGCATCGGACGGACTGCCCGCGCAGGAAAAAAAGGTACTGCTATCTCTTTTGTTGAAGCACATGATTACCCCCTACTTGGTAAAATTCGCCGTTACACTGGTGAACTGCTTAAGCCTCGTGTAATTGCTGATCTTGCACCTCGTACCAAAACACCAAAAGAGGGTGATCTAAAAAAAGTAAGCAAGAAACAAAAAGCACGGATTAAACAGAAAAAAGCAGAAGCTAAAAAAGAAACCGCAAAGAAAAAGGTGAAATTACGTCACCGTGATACCAAGAATATTGGTAAGCGTCGTGTTCCAACTGCCGTTCGCCTTGCTCAAGAAAATCAAGAGAGTAATAAACAATGATGTGGTTACTGCTATTTTTAGCAATCGTTTTGGAAGTCATTGGCACAACTAGCCTACGTTATAGTGATGGGTTTACTCAACCGCTCTATACGGTAATTACGTTAAGCTGTTATGCAGCAAGTTTCTTTTTATTATCAAAAATTGTGCAATCCATTCCTATTGGCATCACTTATGCAGTTTGGTCTGGCGTTGGTATTCTCTTTATTGCCCTTATTGGACGATTTTTGTTTAAGCAATATTTAGATCTAGCGGCAATGATCGGCATTGCCTTTATTTTAGTCGGCGTTTTAATTATTAATCTGTTCTCGCAAACTGCGGGACATTAATCGATTGAGGATTTTATGAAAACATCTCCATTTAGTGTCGTTATTTTAGCTGCGGGTAAAGGAACTCGTATGTATTCGGAATTACCAAAGGTATTGCATCAAATTGCAGGGAAACCTATGGTAAAACACGTTATTGATACTGTGGCGCAGCTTGGTGCAAATCAAATTCACCTTGTATATGGACATGGTGCAGATTTATTGCAACAACGTTTGCAAAATGAACCTGTTAATTGGGTATTACAAGCTGAACAGCTAGGAACAGGTCATGCAATGCAGCAAGCCGCCCCATTTTTTGCAGATGATGAAACCATTGTGATGTTATATGGTGATGGACCATTAATTTCTGCTGCAACTATCCAACAGCTATTATCAGCAAAACCAGAAAACGGCATTGCGCTATTAACCGTAAAATTGGATGACCCAACTGGTTATGGACGTATTTTGCGTGAAAACAACCAACCAGATGGCAACATTATTGGTATTGTTGAACAAAAAGATGCTTCTCCAGAACAACTAAAAATTCAAGAAATTAATACTGGATTATTAGCGTGTGATGGTAAAAATTTAAAGAAATGGTTATCACAACTTACCAATAATAATGCGCAAAAAGAGTATTACATCACTGATATTATTGCGATGGCATATCAAGATGACCGCCAAGTTATTGCTGTACATCCACAGGATCCAATGGAAGTCGAAGGGGTAAATAACCGTTTACAACTTGCTCGATTAGAACGCTATTATCAACAAACTCAAGCAGAAAAATTGCTTCTTGCTGGTGTTACCTTAGCGGATCCACATCGTTTTGATCTACGTGGTACGTTAACTCATGGTAAAGATGTAGAAATCGACATCAATGTCATTATTGAAGGGGATGTGAAACTTGGCAATCGCGTGAAGATCGGTGCAGGTTGTATCTTAAAAAATGTGGAAGTCGATGATGATGTTGAGATTAAACCTTATTCTGTATTTGAAGATGCCATTATTGGGAAAGGCTCTCAAGTTGGCCCATTCTCTCGTTTACGTCCAGGTGCGAAATTATTAGAAAATACACACGTTGGAAATTTCGTTGAAATTAAGAAAGCTACTATCGGCGTAAACTCCAAAGTAAACCACTTAACTTATGTGGGCGATGCGGTAATTGGTAAAGATTGCAATATTGGTGCTGGTGTCATCACTTGTAATTATGATGGCGCGAATAAATTCCAAACTACCATTGGTGACAATGTCTTTGTTGGTTCTGATGTGCAGCTTGTGGCACCTGTAACTGTCGCGGATGGAGCAACAATTGGTGCTGGTTCAACCATTACTCGTGATATTGCTGAAGGCGAATTAGTGATTACCCGTGTACCGCAAAAACATATTCAAGGTTGGAAGCGTCCAACGAAGAAAAAAGACTAACTCTTAACCAAAAATGCAGCGAAATTTCGCTGCATTTTGTTTATTTTTGTGATCCCTGCCATATTTCTGAAATTAAAAGTATCCTCCATATTTACAACAATAATGGAGTGGATTTATCATTAGTTCATCTTTTAATCCATTCAAATGCAGTATCAAAGAATGGTCTATTCACAAACTCTAAGGGTGATACTATGAAATTACAAAAAACTTTTCTCCATTCGATGATTGTTGCGGGTCTTTCTGTAGCTGCTTTTGCTGCACAAGCAGGTCAATATCCAGATCTTCCTGTTGGCATTAAAAGTGGCGGTGGTGCATTAATTGGTGATACCGTATATGTAGGTTTAGGTTCTGGTGCAAATAAATTTTATGCACTTAATTTAAAATCTGCACAAGAGGGTTGGAAAGAAATTGCAGCATTCCCTGGTGGCGACCGTTCACAACCTGTTGTAAGCGCTGTTGATGGCAAACTTTATGTCTTCGGTGGTTTACAAAAGAATGAAAAAGGCGAATTACAACTCGTAAACGATGCATATAGTTATAACCCTCAAGATAACACTTGGACTAAATTACCTACCCGTTCGCCACTCGGTCTTGTCGGTGCAACTGGGGTAAATTATGGTGATAAAGTATTTGTAGTTGGTGGTTCTAACCTTTCTATCTTTAATGGTTATTTCCAAGATTACACCGCAGCAGGTACTGATAAAGCAAAACAAGAAGCTGTAATGGGTGCTTATTTTAATCAACGCCCGCAAGATTACTTCTTTAACACCACATTCTTTAGTTATCAACCATCTACTAACAAATGGCGTAACGAAGGCCAATTACCATTCTCTGGCCGTGCTGGTGCTGCCGTAACTGTTAAAGGTGACGTTATTACCGTCATTAATGGTGAAATTAAGCCGGGATTAAGAACTGCAGAAGCAAGCCAAGGTAAATTTAATAAATACGGTACTGTTGATTGGAAAAAACTCCCTAACTTACCTGCACCAGAAAAAGGTTCAGTACAAGAAGGTTTAGCTGGTGCTTATGCAGGATACAGTAATGGTCATTTATTAGTGACTGGTGGGGCTAACTTCCCTGGTGCAACTAAACAATTTAAAGAAGGCCAACTCTTTGCTCATAAAGGACTTAAGAAAGCTTATCCAGCAGAAGTATTTAGCCTAGACAAAGGTAAATGGAAACAAATTGGTACATTACCTTACGGTTCAGGCTACGGTGTCGCTGTTTCTTATGACAATAAAGTTTTATTAATTGGTGGAGAAACTGACGGTGGTAAACCATTAACAGCTGTCAGAACAATTAGCTTCGATGGTAAGAAATTAACCGTTGAATAATTTCAACTTCTCCTCTTGAGTTATTTTTGCAGGCATGGGTGCTCTCCCCCATGCCTTTTTTTATTTTATGATTAAAGTTACTCTCCTTTTGTTTTTATCCGGATTAATGAGAAATTTGTCATTGCCCTTAGTCACTCTTTGCAAGTAAAACCTTAAATTTGATCCTATTAAGTAGTACACTATTAACTCTTGTTCACTATTATATTGAGGCTACCATGAAACCTTTTTTAATTGCTCCATCAATCCTTTCCGCTAATCTTGCTCACTTAGGTGATGATGTTAAAAATGTTCTTGCAGCAGGTGCTGATGTTATTCATTTTGATGTGATGGATAACCACTATGTACCGAATCTCACCTTTGGCCCGGCCATTTGTGAAGCATTACGTAATGATGGAATTACTGCACCGATTGATGTGCATTTAATGGTAAAACCAGTTGACCGCATTATTCCTGATTTTGCTAAAGCTGGAGCAACCTCGATCACTTTTCATCCTGAAGCCAGTGAACATATTGATCGATCTTTACAATTAATTCGAGATCACGGCTGCCAAGCTGGGCTTGTTTTTAATCCAGCTACACCATTAAGCTATCTCGATTATGTAATAGATAAAGTTGATATTATTTTGATTATGTCTGTTAACCCAGGATTTGGCGGACAATCCTTCTTACCATCTGCATTGCATAAATTACAGCAGGCTCGCCAACGTATTATTTCTAGTGGTCGAGATATTCGCCTTGAAGTGGATGGTGGTGTCAAGGTTAATAATATTGCAGACATCGCTCGTGCTGGAGCGGATATGTTTGTTGCTGGTTCCGCTATTTTTGGTCAGCCTGATTATAAACAAGTGATTGATGCGATGCGTCAACAACTTGCCACAATTAACAAATCATAAGGAAGTATAATGAGTCAATTTAAAGCTATTGGGTTTGATTTAGACGGTACTCTCGTTAATAGCTTACCAGATCTCACTCTTGCCGTAGGCAATACATTACAAGAATTCAATTTACCTAGACCAGAAGAAGCATTAGTTCTTACTTGGATTGGTAATGGAGCTGATATTTTATTAAAACGTGCTCTTGATTGGGCTGGTGTAGAACCTGACACAGATCGCCTACAACAAATGAAAGCTCGTTTTAATTTTCATTATGGTGAAAATATTTGTAACCGCAGTTTGCTCTATCCCAATGTAAAACAAACTTTACTCGCATTAAAACAACAAGGATTCACTTTAGCTGTGGTAACTAATAAACCAACACAGCACGTGTTACCCGTTTTAAAAGCATTTGGTATTGATCAG
Source organism: Gallibacterium faecale (assembly GCF_027920745.1). Classification (NCBI taxonomy): domain Bacteria; kingdom Pseudomonadati; phylum Pseudomonadota; class Gammaproteobacteria; order Pasteurellales; family Pasteurellaceae; genus Gallibacterium; species Gallibacterium faecale. The sequence goes on from NZ_JAQIBB010000067.1 coordinate 15,547, forward strand.
CTTTTTGCTGAAACCTTAGGTGGCCAATCTTTACCAGCGATTAAACCACATCCGGGCCCATTGTTTTATTTATGTGGCAAATTCGGTATTTTACCGAGTGAATTACTCTTTGTAGGGGATTCTAAAAATGATATTTTAGCCGCTCGTGCTGCTGGATGTTCTGTGGTTGGTTTAACTTACGGTTATAACTATAATATCCCTATTGCTGATTCTAAACCTGATTGGGTATTTAGTGATTTTGCAGAAATTTTAACCATTGTGTAATCGAATTAAGGAAATAAAATGAGTAAAAAACCTATTGTATTTAGTGGCGTTCAGCCTTCTGGCGAATTAACTATCGGTAATTACCTTGGAGCATTACGCCAATGGGTAAAAATGCAAGATGACTATGAGTGCCTTTTCTGTGTTGTAGATTTACACGCAATTACAGTTCGCCAAGATCCCGAAGCCTTACGTAAGGCAACACTTGATGTCCTTGCTCTTTATCTCGCCTGTGGCATTGATCCAAATAAAAGTACAATTTTCGTTCAATCCCATGTTCCAGAGCATGCACAATTAGCTTGGGTATTAAATTGCTATACTTATTTTGGTGAAATGGGCAGAATGACCCAATTTAAAGATAAATCAGCACGTTATGAAGGGAATGTTAGCGTTGGTTTATTTACTTACCCGGTCTTAATGGCCGCAGATATCTTATTGTATCAAGCAAAACAAGTGCCAGTTGGTGATGACCAAAAACAACATCTTGAAATTACTCGTGATATTGCACAGCGTTTTAATGCACTTTATGGCAATATTTTTACGATCCCAGAAGTCTTTATTCCAAAAGCTGGGGCACGTGTAATGTCTTTACTTGATCCAACCAAGAAAATGTCTAAATCTGATGACAATCGTAATAATGTTATCGGTTTATTAGAAGATCCAAAAGCCGTAGCGAAGAAGATTAAACGTGCAGTTACAGATTCTGAAGAACCGCCTCGCGTAAAATTTGATATTGAAAACAAACCGGGTGTATCTAACTTACTCAGTATCTTGTCTGCAATTACTGATAAATCAATTCCTGAGCTTGAAGCTGAATTTGAAGGCAAAATGTATGGACATCTGAAGAATGCTGTTGCTGAGGAAGTCAGCTCAATGCTTACTCAATTACAAGAACGTTATTATCATTATCGTAATAACGAGGGATTACTAAACAAAATTCTACACGAAGGTGCTGAAAAAGCACGAGCAAAAGCTAAAGAAACATTAGATCAAGTTTATCAAGCAGTGGGTTTTGTTAAATAACTCTAACAATACCCTAATTAGTAGGGTATTTTAGAAAAAACAAAAAAGTTGGTAATGATTATTTCTTATAATTCTTACCAACTTATTTTTGTGTATTAAAATTTAAACTGCTGTAAATGCAAAATAGGAAAAGGCTTTCCTGTAGGATCAAACTCATCTCTCCCGATAATTTCATATCCCATACGAAAATAAAATTGACAAGCCTGTCGATTATCCTCATTAACATCTACTTTAAGAATATTACATTGATTAATCGCATAATTTACCAAAGCTTTACCATAGCCTCGACCTTGATCTTCAGGCAATACAAACAACATTTCCAACATATCATCACTTACTCCCATGAAAGAAGTTATTTGTCCAACCTTATTTCGTATAATATATAACTTCACTGCTGGAAAATATTGGTTTCGTATCAAAGGCTTAAAATATTCAATATCTTCTTCATTCAAAAAATGGTGAGAGCTACGGACAGATTTTTCCCATATTTTTAATAACTCATCTAAAATTTCATTTGATAAGAATTGTAGCTTTTCTATTTTCATATTCATTATTAAATGGCAATAATTTTGTCTACTACACCTTAATACCCTAACTAATAATCTGCACCTCTGTATTTCAATCTCTCAGGATGCAGAGATAGGTTAGGGTAGTTTTAATAAGTAGCTAACTCAAGAAATACCGATACGCTTTACTATCTGTTACATCTTGACACACATAACCAAGTTGACTGAGATGCTGTTTAAAATCAGCAAAGTCATCATTGTCAAATTGGAATCCTGCTAGAATATTGCCATAATCTGCACCATGTGCACGATAATGGAATAATGAGATATTCCAATATGTGCCTAATGTTTCCAGAAATTTCAATAATGCGCCCTTTTGCTCAGGAAACTCAAAACTGTATAAACGCTCTATTTTCTGGCTATTCGGACGCCCACCAATCATATAACGAATATGGGTTTTCGCTACATCATCATCGGTCATATCTTCAACATAGAAACCAGCTTGACTTAAATCATTAATAATTTCCGCTTTCTCAGCTTCATTAATGGTTCGTACCCCAACAAAAATACAGGCTTTTTCTTCATCCGTATAACGGTAATTAAATTCTGTAACGGCACGATTACCTAATAAATGACAGAATGTTAAGAAACTCCCTTTCTGCTCTGGGATTGTCACAGCTAATAATGCTTCACGGTTTTCCCCGATTTCGCAACGTTCAGACACATAACGAAGAGTATGAAAGTTTAAATTAGCACCAGATAAAATTGCTGCTAAATTTTCATTTTTTAATTGATGCTGACGAGCATATTTTTTCAAACCAGCTAGCGATAATGCACCTGATGGCTCAGCAATAGCACGCACATCTTCAAACAGATCCTTCATTGCTGCACAGACTTCATCGCTATCCACTAGTACTACATCATCCAAATATTGTTGGCATAAACGGAAAGTTTCATCACCAATACGTTTTACCGCCACACCATCAGCAAATAAACCGACTCGATCTAAATCAATGGGATGTTTCGCTTGCAATGCCGCATATAAACAAGCCGAATCTTTTGATTCTACGCCAATCACTTTAATTTCTGGCATCATTTGTTTAATCAGTACAGCAACACCAGCAGCCATCCCACCACCGCCAACAGGCACAAAAATCCGATCAATATCCGAATTTTGCTGTAACATTTCCATTGCTAATGTCCCTTGCCCTGCAATCACTAATGGGTGATCAAATGGTGGAATAAAGGTCATTTTTTTACTTTGCGAAAGTTCTATTGCTTTTGCTTTGGCTTCATCAAAGTTTGCTCCATATAACAACACTTCTCCCCCAAAACCACGCACTGAGTCAACCTTAATACTTGGCGTATTTTGCGGCATCACAATTAATGCTTTTAAACCTAATAATTTTGCTGATAAGGCTACGCCTTGTGCATGGTTACCAGCAGAAGCGGCAATTACACCTGCCGCTCGCTGTTCCGGAGTTAATGTTGATAACATGGCATAAGCACCACGCAATTTAAAACTGTGTACAGGCTGGCGATCTTCTCGTTTGATAAAAATTTGATTATCGAGACGATTAGATAATTTCTCCATCTTTTGTAATGGAGTCACCTGTGCGGCTTCATAAACTTTTGAACCAAGTTTAACAATCGCTTTTAAATATTGAGAACCGCTTGGTTGTGCTGTGGTGAGTAATGCTTGCATATCCATATTATTTATTACCACTTATAGTTTGCTACGGTCACGTACCGCACCTTTATCCGCACTGGTTGCTAAAGACGCATAAGCTTTTAACGCAAAGGAAACATGACGTTGACGATCTTTTGGTTTCCACCCTTGTTGTTCTCTTTCAGCACGACGTTTACTTAATTCAACATCATCGACTAAAAGTTCGATCTTACGTTGTGGAATATCGATCGCAATGAGATCGCCATCTTCTACAAGTCCAATCGTACCGCCATTTGCAGCCTCTGGAGAAACGTGACCAATAGACAATCCAGAAGTACCACCTGAGAAACGTCCATCTGTCAATAATGCACAAGCTTTACCTAAGCCCATTGATTTCAAATAACTTGTTGGATAAAGCATTTCTTGCATACCTGGGCCACCTTTTGGTCCTTCATAGCGAATAACTACCACATCTCCCGCTACGACTTTACCGCCTAAAATAGCTTCTACCGCGGCTTCTTGGCTTTCATAAACTTTAGCTGGGCCTTTAAATACTAAGATACTTTCATCTACTCCCGCAGTTTTCACAATACAGCCATTCTCTGCCAAATTACCGCTAAGCATTGCTAAACCACCATCTTGACTATAGGCATGAGCTTTATCACGAATACAACCTTGTTCACGATCATCATCTAATGTATCCCAACGACAAGCTTGCGAGAACGCTTCTGTAGTACGAATTCCAGCTGGACCTGCACGGTAGAATGTTTTAACGGCATCACTCACATCTCGTTTCACATCATATTGATTTAACTGTTGTTCTAATGTTAAACCTAATACGGTATGTGTTTGATTATTTAATAAATGCGCGCGATCCAATTCCCCTAAAATACCCATTACCCCACCAGCACGGTGTACATCTTCCATATGATATTTGTTGGTATTTGGTGCTACTTTACATAAGCATGGTACGACACGAGAAAGTCGATCAATATCTGCCATAGTAAAATCCACTTCAGCTTCTTGTGCAGCCGCTAATAAGTGCAATACTGTATTTGTTGATCCCCCCATCGCAATATCTAGACTCATTGCATTATTAAATGCATCTTTAGTCGCAATTGAACGAGGTAATACTGAGCTATCATCTTGCTCATAATAACGACGGCAAAGCTCCATAATTTGTGAACCAGCTTGTAAGAAAAGTTGCTTACGATCTGCATGTGTTGCTAAACAAGAACCATTACCTGGTAAGCTTAATCCTAATGCTTCTGTTAAACAGTTCATTGAATTTGCAGTAAACATTCCTGAACAAGAACCGCAAGTTGGGCAAGCTGATCGTTCAATAATTTCACTATCCTGATCGGACACTTCTGGATTTGCACCTTGAATCATTGCATCAACTAAATCCAAACGAATAAGTTGGTCTGATAATTTAGTTTTCCCTGCTTCCATTGGGCCGCCAGAAACAAAGATAGTCGGAATATTAAGGCGTAATGCCGCCATTAACATTCCCGGTGTGATCTTATCGCAGTTAGAAATACAAACCATTGCATCAGCACAATGGGCATTTACCATATACTCAACTGAGTCCGCAATTAATTCACGTGATGGTAAAGAATACAACATTCCACCATGTCCCATTGCAATACCATCATCTACTGCAATCGTATTAAACTCTTTCGCTATTCCACCTGATGCTTCAATTTGCTTTGCAACTAATTGTCCTAAATCTTTTAGGTGCACATGTCCGGGAACAAACTGTGTAAATGAATTGACAACAGCAATAATTGGTTTACCGAAGTCAGTGTCTTTTACTCCTGTGGCACGCCATAAGGCTCTTGCGCCAGCCATATTACGGCCTTGTGTACTGGTCGCTGAACGTAATTTAGGCATAATCTCTCCAATCTATAATTTGTTTTCTTTTAACACGATAAAATGTTCGACTAAGCGAATCATTAACTCTTTTTGCTCTGGCAGACTTTCTGCCACTAATAATGCTAATGCAACAAGTGTATTATCATTAATTAACTACGATACAGGTTTTGTAAATAACCTCTCTCTTGTAACCTTTTTTCATTAACAGTATAACCATCTATTAAATGCTGCTTTAACGTTTTTGTTGCCCATTGGCGAAAATTGTACACCTCGTTGGGATTTCACTCGATATCCAACAGAAATAATTACATCAAGATTGTAATGTTCAATATTTCTACTAACTTGTCGATTTCCTTCTTTTCGAACTATCCGAAATTTCCGGACAGTTGAATCACCAAAGTCTAACTCTCTTTCTTTAAAAATATTTTCAATATGATCATTAATTGTTCGGACGTTTTTCTCGAACAATTCCGCCATTTGGGATTGAGATAACCATACTGTTTCTTGTTCAAAAGAAACATTTAAAGAAACTTGTCCATCTTGACTGGTATAAATCTGTATTCCGATCATATCCAACAAAATGCAGCATTACTCTAATACTGTAACATTCGTTACACCATATAACTTCACTAATTGGTTAGTTAATAAAGATAGCTCTCTTTCACTACAAAGCGACATCGTTAAGCTTAATTGTTGGTTTTCTAATTGACTTGTTAGCGTTGTTGCAACAAAACCACGATGTCTTACAACCCGTAAAATTCTTTCTAATGTTTCTGGACGCCATTCCACTTGCACACTAATTTGATAACTCTTCATGTTACACCCCAATATCCTCTAACATCTCATCATTCCTTGCACCAGGTGGAACCAATGGCCATACATTTTCATCTTCATGAATACAAACATGTAATAAGTAAGGTCCTTTGGCATTTAGTAAACGATCTAACGCTCCATTTACCTCACTACCTTTTTCAATACGCTCTCCTGGAATATTGAAGGCTTTTGCTAACATAAGAAAATCTGGGTTGTCATCTAAAATTGTTTCACTATGGCGACCACGGAAGAATAAGGTTTGCCATTGACGCACCATTCCTAAACGTTGATTATCTAACAGTAAAATTTTAACCGGTAGCTGCCCACGTTTAATTGATCCTAACTCTTGGATATTCATCATAACTGAACCATCTCCAGTAATCAGGATAACAGGATCTTCTGGTCTGGCTTTCTGTGCACCAATTGCAGCAGGTAAACCAAATCCCATTGAACCAAAACCAGCAGAAGTGATGTAATTTTTCGGATCAAAATGCTGCATATGTTGTGCTGACCACATTTGGTGTTGCCCAACATCCGTAGAAATCACACTATTTTTAGTACGTTTATTCGATAAGGTATGTAATAACCACCACGGATTGATATTGGTATCACCACTATTTTCCGCATAACGGAAATCATAACTTTGTTTTAAACGTTTCACATCATTACGCCAATCATTAATCGCTAATGGCATTGCCAATGCTTGTAACACTTGTTTCATATCACCCATAATCGCAACATCTGCACGGCGTAATTTATTAATTTCTGCAACATCAATATCGACATGGATTACTTTTGCTGATGTAGCAAAACTGTCTAATTTTCCCGTTACTCGGTCGTCAAAACGTGCACCAAACACTAACAATAAATCACTTTCTTGTGCTGCATAGTTGGCTGCTTTTGTGCCATGCATACCGATCATACCCATATAATATGGATTATCTACCGGTAAGGAACCTAATCCTTTAATCGTCGAAAAGCTTGGAATCTGTGTTATTTGTACAAATTGGCGGAGTTCTTCCACTGCATTAGCCATCCCTACACCACCACCAACATAAAGAACTGGGCGTTTCGCTTGTTGTAATAAGGTTTTAGCTTGTTGCAATAATTCGCTATTAACGGTTTGTGGTTTAGGGAGAGGATTAACGAGAGGTTGGCGATCAATTTGGGCAAACTGTACATCTTTAGGAACATCAACTAATACTGGGCCTGGTCTGCCACTTTGTGCAATTTCAAATGCTTTTGCCATTACTTCTGGGAGTTCATCGATACTTTGCACAATAAAACTATGTTTAGTACAGGCTAACGATAATCCCAACACATCTGCCTCTTGGAAAGCATCTGTACCAATAAATGGCGAGGCAACTTGTCCAGTGATCGCAACAACAGGTATTGAATCCATCATTGCATCGCCTAATCCTGTTACTAAATTTGTTGCTCCTGGTCCTGAAGTCGCAATACATACACCAACTTTGCCACTTGCGCGAGCATAGCCAATTGCAGCCATTGCTGCACCTTGTTCGTTACGACAAAGTAAATGATCTAATCCCGAATCATAAATTGCATCATACACTGGCATAATCGCACCGCCAGGATAGCCGAAAATAGTTGTTACTCCGTGTGCTTTTAAACATTCTGTGATAAATCTTGCACCATTCATTTTTATTTCCTTTAAGCTATAAAAAACCCCCGCCTAGTAGTGGCGAGGGTTCATCTGACCTAAAATCTTTTATTGAAGTTTTATCAGCTTGTACCACTCACCTCGTAGTGCTAATCACCACGAGGTTAATAATAATGCCAATAAAACGAATAGAATTCATAGTTTCAATATCCAATGTGGGTCTAAGTATGTATGTTGTGTGCTTTTGAGCGTCTTTATTGATATCACATTTTTTGAATTAATCAAACATTTTTTTATGAAAAATTTTTAATTTTTCTTTGCCGTAAAAAGATACGCTGTTTATCACGATTTTTGCTAAGATATATACTTTTTAGGGAACAATTTAGGAACATTATGCGCAGTTTACTTCCTTTTCAACTTGTTGCCTCAGATCTTGATGGCACACTACTCAATGCCCAACATATTGTTGGTGACTTCACGATTGATACATTAAGAAAATTAGAACAAAAACACGTTGATATTGTGTTAGCTACTGGACGAAAACACGAAGATGTTTTCTCTATTGTGAAAAAAATCGGAATTGAAAATATTCAAATTATTACTTCTAACGGCGCCAGAATTCACGATTTGTCAGGCAAACTTCTTTATAAAAATGATTTACCTGTGGATTTGGCGTTAGACATTATGAACACTCCTTTCGACCAGA
>NZ_JAQIBB010000068.1:0-73346 GCF_027920745.1 Gallibacterium faecale
ATATTTGGGCTTATTTGTTGGTATTTAGTCAGTGGTGGTGGCAAACCATTCATCTAACTTCTGAGCAAGCTTATCAACGCCAATACGGTTTAATGCGGAGAAAGCTTCAACTTGGATATCCCCTTGGAAAGGTAAGATTGCTTCTCTCACCATTTTTAATTGTTTGCTGCGTTCACTTTGGCTTAATTTATCTGCTTTAGTGAGAAGTAATAGTATCGGTAAATCAGCACTAACTGCCCACTCAATCATCTGTTGATCGAGATCTTTCAATGGATGACGAATATCCATTAAGATGACTACTCCGCCTAAACATTCTCGTTTTTGTAAATACTCACCTAATGATTTTTGCCATTGTAGTTTTAGTTTTTCTGGTACAGCAGCATAGCCATACCCAGGTAAATCAACGATTTTACAGTTTTCACTGACTTCAAATAGATTAATCAGTTGTGTTCTACCTGGGGTTTTAGATGTTTTTGCTAAAGTTTTTTGATTAGCAAGTGTATTCAATGCCGTTGATTTTCCTGCATTGGAACGGCCAGCAAATGCAATTTCTACACCAGCATCTGCGGGTAATTGAGTGATATTCGCTGCACTCATTAAAAAGTGAGTTTTATGGTAATTGAGTTTAAATTCACTGGTTGACACAATAATTATCCTTTTTTGAATGTAATTGTTTCGCCTTTTTCACCATAAGGGTTTGCAGTTGGTTGGCCGAGGAATACTCCCCACTCCATTAGTAACATTGCAACAATAAAAATAGGAAAAAATTTACCTAAAATAGATTGCATAATGCCTTGGCTATAAGGCGCAATCATGACACAGCACAATGGAACAAATAAGATAACGATGGCTTTAGCTGAACGCCCACGATCATGTAAACGTTTAATAATAATAGCGAGCCAGCAATAGACAATCAGCAATAATGGAATAATTGCACCCAGAGCTGTTGTCGTATGTTGTAACCATTGTTGGACAGGAAGAATATTCGCAATAATGAATAGCACTACGGCACAAAGTCCAGAACCAATCCAGAAACCTTGTCGGTTTAATCTTCCTTTAAAAGAAAAAAGTGCTTGGGTAATGTACATAATGCTTGGTGATTAAAAAAGAGCCTATTTTTAGAAAGTGAGCAATTATACAAGGAAACCATTGAAAAAAGCGAAAAATTTGTTGCTTTTTCTAAGGATTATATAAGGATTTTAGTGGAGAATAAAAAATCTTAATTGTGATCAAGTTCACATCATTTTTTACAAGACAAAAATTAAAAATCGTTTTAATATTAGCAGCGTTTTTGATTTCTATCTTTGAAAATTAACTTTAAATATGAGGAAAAACAAATGGCAAAAATCGTTAAAGTTCTTGGCCGTGAAATTATCGACTCTCGTGGTAACCCAACAGTTGAAGCTGAAGTTCATTTAGAGGGTGGTTTTGTTGGCTTAGCAGCTGCTCCATCTGGTGCGTCAACTGGTTCTCGCGAAGCATTAGAATTACGTGATGGTGATAAATCACGTTTCTTAGGTAAAGGTGTATTAAAAGCTGTTTCTAACATCAACGACATCATCGCTCCAGCATTAATCGGTAAAGATGCAGCACAACAAGCTGAAATCGACCAAATTATGATTGATTTAGATGGTACAGATAACAAATCTAAATTAGGTGCTAACGCAATTCTTGCAGTTTCTTTAGCAAATGCAAAAGCAGCAGCAGCTTCTAAAGCATTACCACTTTATGCTTGGATTGCAGAATTAAACGGTACTCCAGGTCAATATTCTATGCCATTACCAATGATGAACATTATCAACGGTGGTGAACACGCGGATAATAACGTGGATATCCAAGAATTTATGATTCAACCAGTTGGTGCAAAAACTCTACGTGAAGCATTACGTATTGGTGCAGAAGTATTCCACAACTTAGCGAAAGTATTAAAAGCAAAAGGCTTAAGTACAGCGGTTGGTGATGAAGGTGGTTTCGCACCTAACTTAGAATCTAACGCAGCTGCATTAGCTTGTATTAAAGAAGCAGTTGAAAAAGCAGGTTATGTTTTAGGTAAAGATGTGACTTTAGCAATGGACTGTGCATCTTCTGAATTCTATAACAAAGAAACTGGTATGTATGAAATGAAAGGTGAAGGTAAGTCATTCACTTCTAAAGAATTCACTCATTACTTAGAAAAACTTTGTGAAGAATATCCAATTAAATCTATCGAAGATGGTCAAGATGAATCAGATTGGGAAGGTTTCAAATATCAAACAGAAGTGCTTGGTGGCAAAATCCAACTTGTTGGTGATGACTTATTCGTAACTAATACTAAGATTCTTAAAGAAGGTATCGAAAAAGGTATTGCTAACTCAATCTTAATTAAATTCAACCAAATTGGTTCATTAACAGAAACTTTAAATGCTATTCGTATGGCGAAAGAAGCAGGTTACACAGCAGTAATTTCTCACCGTTCAGGTGAAACTGAAGATGCAACCATTGCTGATTTAGCAGTAGGTACAGCAGCAGGTCAAATCAAAACTGGTTCTATGAGCCGTTCAGACCGTATTGCTAAATACAATCAATTAATTCGTATCGAAGAAGCTTTAGGTGATAAAGCACCATTCTTAGGCTTAAAAGCAGTGAAAGGTCAAGCTTAATCTGCATGAATAATTAAAATAAAAACTGCACCTTGATGGTGCAGTTTTTTTATGCAAGCTAAACTTAATTTCGATCATCAACTCCAATTAGTAAATAACGACCATTAATATCGCTTAAACTACGAAAGCCAATATTAAAAATCTGATATGGACGAACACGACCTTTTACTTGTGTGTAATCGAAGTTGTCATGATGGTGGCCATGAAAGATCTTTTTTACCCCCATGCTTTCCGCTAATTTATTAATTACAGCGAAGCCAGAAGGATGAGGTTTAGGGGCTTCATGACAAATCAGAATGTCTGCTTGTTGGTTTGCTAGAGTATCTACATCTGAAGGGAAAATAGATGTACGGTGACGTAATGGTAACCCACCATTCCAAATTTTATCTTGTGTACAATATTGGCAATAATGAATTGGATCAAGAAATAAAGGTTTGTTTGGCGGCATCCAGATTTGTCCTCGGAATACACCGCCTAGACCAGCAATTTTTACTCCTTCAATCTCAACAACTTTACCGTGAAGATTACGTTGTTTCCATTGGCTGCCCCAAATTGCCTCGAAAGCTGCAACAGTTTTACTGTCATGATTACCATGGATAAACCAAAGATCACAGTGTTGTGCAAGTCTATCAAGCTCTGAACAGTCCGTAAGCTGTAAATCACCTAGGATAATCAACGAGATCGGTTGATTATCCTGAATAAATGGATAGAGATGTTCAAAATATCCGTGAGGATCGCCAGCAAAAAGAAGCATGGATTACTTATTTCTCCTTATCATCAACTGCTTCATGGACAGATTCATCATTAAGCACACGTTCGACAATTTTTTTCACTTGAGCATAACGTTCTAGATAGCTAGGAGATTCAATCTCGATATAAGGAATATTATATTTTTCGAGTAATTTTTTCAGTAATTGTTGAAAACGTTGTCGTTGTTGCTGAGATCCTAAACTACGTAAACCATCATCTACCCAAGCCGTATTATTTTTTAGCAGAATTGTGATATCAAAAGGGTATTCTTTGATCATTGAATCTAAGAATGGATGGGCTTTTCCTTCATATTGGATACAAAATGCTTGTGTAGTAATAAAGTCAGTGTCAATAAAAGCGACTTTATGTGCGTGACGTAATGCATAATCTACATAACGTTGATGACCTAGTGCCATTAGAGGGTAATCAGAATATTGCATTGCTTGTTCATTTCCCCCTAACTTTTCAAAGACAAATTCACGCCCATATTCCCAAGCAGATGTTGTATTGAACACAGCAGCGAGTTTATTCACTAACATTGTTTTACCACTGCTTTCACCGCCTAAAATTGCAATCGTTTTGGCAAAGAATGGGCGAACTTCTTTTGGAATAAATTTCCAATATTGGAATGGATGATTGCGAATCTTAGTCGCGGAAACATTAAAGAATTCACGTTGTGGATCAACCAAAACAACTTCTAAATGTAAGTATTTTTCATAAGGTTCTTTGTCTTGTGGTTCACTGGTGAATACAACGCTCGGTGTGAAATGTTTTTCTTTAAATAGCGTTTTAACACGTGAAGACCAATCTACCCAACCGTTTGGATAAGAGGCGATACCATCTTCGATAAGATGATGAATAAAGATTTGTTTTTGTTGATATTTAAAGATTTGTTGCATCCAACGTAAGCGATCTTGCACTGTTGGCATTTTTTTCATCTTACTATCATAGAATAGCTTTAAATCGCGTTCCGTATCACTACAAACAATAACGTGTAATTCATCCACCTTACTAAAGGCTTCATAAATCATATTAATATGCCCTGTGTGAACAGGGTAAAATTTACCAAAAATTACGCCAACTTGCTTGTTTGGGGTATTGGAAATTTGTAGTGCATGGTGGATTGCATTAAGTTTTTTAGCACTTGGATTTTGGATTTTACCACCGACAAGTTGATTGTAATAAGCACGTGTAATTTGTGCTTTTTCACAAACTTCAGCAACTTTCATGCCTAATTGTTTGCGCTTTTGTTGTAGGTAAAGAAAATCAGTCATATTTTGCTCCTTGAATGAGAAGCATAATACGCAACAAATGACATATTGTCATTATTCTTATGTTGTCTATATTAGCTATTTTTAAGATTGATTACACATTAAAGTGTATTTTATATGCTACGTTTTTGGCGTTTCATTTTGTTGTTGTAATAATGCGTCAACACGAGCTTCTAAAGCGGTGAGTTTTTCACGTGTACGTAATAATACTTGTGTTTGTACATCAAACTCTTCACGAGTGACAACATCTAATTTAGAGAGTTGAGCTTGTAAGACTTGTTTTAATTTTGACTCGACATCATTACCAATGTCTTTGATACCTTGAGGTAAGTTGTTTTGGACTTGCTGAATGATTTCTTCAATTTTTTTAGGATTTAACATAAGCACCTCATAAAATTTAATGGATTTATTGTAAGAGAAAAACGGGAAATTTACTAGGCAAGGCAAATTTTTTCTTTTATACTTCTTCCCGCATTCTCAGGGCGGGGTGAAATTCCCCACCGGTGGTAAGCGTCAGTAAGCCCACGAGCGTTCATATTTGTATATGAAGTCAGCAGATTTGGTGAAAATCCAAAGCCGACAGTGATAGTCTGGATGGTAGAGAATAGCGGTATCTCAAAGATAAAAACACTATTTAATCTATTTAAATAGTGCTTTAATGTTATTAATCTTCAATATGATAGAAATGATCTTATTTAGGCTATATTCACTGATATAGCAATAAGTTAATTTGTAGCATATAGAGATTAATATCAATTATTTTCTTGTCTGCCGTACTTCCCTTATAGCCCTGATTCTGGTACTAACAATTAACAAAGGATAATTTACCATGAGTCAGTCAATTCTTTCTCAATTTGGCAACGCAGAGCAACGTGTGCTTAATGCGATTTCTGCCTTACAACAAGGCAAAGGTGTATTAGTGTTGGATGATGAAGATCGTGAAAATGAAGGTGATTTGATCTATCCAGCGGAAACCATTACGCCAGCACAAATGGCAAAACTTATTCGTTATGGAAGTGGGATTGTTTGCCTTTGTATTACAGATGAACTTTGCCAACAACTCGATTTACCACCAATGGTAGAAAATAATACGAGTGTAAACCGTACTGCATTTACCGTAACGATCGAAGCGGCAAAAGGTGTTTCTACGGGGGTATCAGCACAGGATCGTGTTACCACAGTGAAAACAGCGGTAGCAGATGGTGCTAAACCAAGCGATTTGCATCGTCCAGGACATATTTTCCCATTACGTGCGAATGATAAAGGTGTTTTGGGGCGTCGTGGTCATACGGAAGCTTCTGTTGATTTAGCAGAATTAGCTGGTTTTAAACGTGCGGGAGTAATTTGTGAAATTACTAATGATGATGGCACAATGGCGCGCGCACCAGAAATTGTGAAATTCGCTTTAGAACAAGGTTATCCAGTAGTCACTATTGAAGATTTAGTGGCATATAAATTAAGTCATTAAGCGATACTGAATAAAGATGCCTAATGTTGATAATAATAACATTAGGCATCTTTTTATTTCCCTTTCTTAATCCAGTATTGATAAGGTATTGTAGCGGTTTCACTTTGTAATAATGTATGTTCCATAAATTGGCAGAAACCGGGGATATCTCGGGTGGTGGCGGGGTCATCAGCAAGGATTAATAAAATCTCTCCATTCTGCATTTCACGAATTTTTTTGCGTACTAACATGACAGGTTCTGGGCAGCGTAGTCCTTGTGTATCAAGTGTTTGATTAATTTTCCATTCGGTCATATGATTGCTACTTATTATGAATAAAGTGGTAATGATACTGCATTTTTAGTCGAGATGGGATAGTGGAGGAAAGAATGAAAACGTTATTCAATGCACATTTAGCACATATACAAGAGATTATTAAAGAGGCTCTATCTTGTTGTCGTTTGGATGGCGTTTGGATTTATGCAGGGCAAGCAGATCATTATTTCTTAGATGATCAAACAAAATCATTTCATATTAACCCTTATTTTAATTATGCAGTACCTATGCCAAAGGCAGAGGGCAGTTGGATATTTTTAGATGGGTATAGCAAACCAAAACTATATTTCTATCAACCTAAAGATTATTGGTATTTTGTAGAAGCATTGCCTGATGATTTTTGGTGTGATGCCTTTGAATGGGAGGTCATTACTCAACCAGAACAAATTAGACAAGTGATCAATAATCGTACTAATTGTGCTTTTATTGGTGAAGATGAGCAGTTAGCAAAATCATTAGGCTTTTTCTCAATTAATGACCGTAAGTTATTGAATATTCTTAATTATTATCGAGCGTACAAAACAGAATATGAAATAGAATGTATTTTCCAAGCACAAAAGCCAGCCTTATTCGGACATATAGCAGCAAAACAAGCGTTTGAAGAGGGACAAAGTGAATTTGCGATTAACTTAGCCTATTTACAAGCTAGTGAGCAGTCGGATCTCAATGTACCTTATGGCAATATTATTGCAATTAATGAACATGGTGCAGTATTGCATTACAATCGGTTAGCAACTAAAGCGCCAGAAACACGACGTAGTTTTTTAATTGACGCCGGGGCAACTTATTTAGGATACGCATCAGATATTACTCGTACTTATCAATATGAAAAGAATGATCTGTTTGCAGGATTGTTGCAAGGTATGGAACAAATGAAGCGAGATATTATTGCTGAATTACAAGTGGGCTATAATTATTTGACTTATCATACTCAAGTCCAGCAACGAATTTCAAAGTTACTGCAAGAGAGCGGTTTAATTAACTTACCGGCTGAGCAAATTTTTGATCTCGGGATTAACCGTGCTTTCTTACCACATGGCTTAGGGCATTTCCTTGGTTTACAGGTGCATGATATTGGTGGTTGGCAACAAAATAAACGTGGAGCAATTAAACGCCCACCAGAAGTTTATCCTAGTTTACGTTGTACACGTGAATTAGCTGAAGGAATGGTATTAACGATTGAACCTGGTTTATATTTTATTGAATTATTATTGCAAGAATGGCGAGCTCATCCATTAGCAGATAAATTTGATTGGCGTGCGATTGAAATGCTAAAAGGTTTTGGTGGAATTCGTACAGAAGATAATATTGTGATGAGGACTACTGGAGCTGAAAATTTGACAGTAAAAATGCAACAAGCGCTGAACCTTAGCTAAGAGGTACTATGCAATATCCTGTATTACAAGAACCTGTTAGCTTTAGTGAAGAAATTAAAAAAAGTCGCTTTATTTGTTATCTACAACCAGTCAAAAATCTTGAAGAAGCGAAACAATTTTGGCAACAAGTCAGAGCAGAACACCCTGATGCTCGGCATCATTGTTGGGCGACAGTCGCTGGTGCACCAAATGATTCACAACAATATGGATTTTCTGATGATGGTGAACCATCAGGCACAGCAGGCAAGCCTATGCTGAATGTGTTGTTAGGTAGCGGTTTGGGGGAAATTTGTGCCGTTGTTGTGCGTTATTACGGAGGCATTTTATTGGGAACGGGTGGTTTAGTACGAGCTTATGGCAATGGGGTACAGCAAGCACTAAAATTAGCCAAAACAATAATTAAAATTGAACGAGAACCGTATCAATTAGTGTGTCAATATCCACAATGGGCTTGGTTGGAACCAATGTTAAAACATTTTGATGTGGAAATTTTACAGCAACAATTTACGGATCAAGTCTGTTTGACTTTAGCGATTGCCCCAGAAGAAGCCAGCCTGTTAGATCAGCAATTAAATGAACGTTCTGCAGGACAACTCCAATTACAACGAAAAGAAGATTGAGTAATACTTTATGAAAACATTAATTCTATATTTAACGCATGATGGACAGACTCGTAAAATTGCTGAAGCAATTTCTGCACAACTTACGGGGCAATGTGTAATGGCAAATTTGCTGGAAAATATGAATATTGATTTAACGCCTTATGATCGTGTGGTGTTAGGTGCTTCTATTCGTTATGGGAAGTTTAGTCCAAAACTCTATACATTTATTCGTGAGCATAAACAGCAGCTAGCGACTAAAAAAGGGGCATTATATACCGTTAACTTAACGGCGCGTAAGGCGGATAAAAATACACCACAAACTAATGCCTATACGCGTAAATTATTAGCCAAAATTACTTGGCAGCCACAGTTAGTTCAGGTGTTTGCAGGTGCATTATTTTATCCGCGTTATACTTGGTTTGATCGCACAATGATTCGCTTCATTATGAAAATTACTGGGGGAGAAACCGATCCTCGTAAGGAAATAGAATATACAGATTGGAAACAAGTGGCTAAGTTTGCTCAACAGATAGAAGAGTTATAAGCAATAAAAAACCGCCAGTTAAAGGCGGTTTTTTATTACAAATTTCAAAAAATAATTAAGCTAATTTTTTGATTTGTGCAGATAATTTAGATTTGTGATTTGCTGCTTTATTTTTGTGGATTAAGCCTTTAGAAGCCATTCTATCCACTACTTTTTGCATTTCAACAAAAGCTGCTTCTGCAATTGCTTTATCACCAGCCGCTACTGCTGCATAAACTTTTTTAATATAAGTACGCATCATAGAGCGTTGGCTCGCATTGTGTTGACGGCGTTTTTCAGATTGAACCGCACGTTTTTTTGCTGACTTGATATTAGCCAAGGTCAAACTCCCAAAATTTCTAATTAATTACACTAAAAATGAAAGGCGTAAAATATGCCTACTTTTTAAGCCTTTGTCAATTTATTTATTGCCTATGCCGCAATTTGCTTCGAGAGTAAGCAGTGGCAATGATGGGCTTGCCTCAGTGAGACACAACCGAAGTAAGCCAAATAAAAGGCGGGCAAAATTTTACCAGTTTTTTAACTGAGAATATAGCGTAAAAAGTAAAAATCTATACAATGAGCCGTAATTTTTGCCAAATAAATAAGAAAAAATGGTAGGTCGTTTTGAGTAAAGTTTTATTAAAATCAGGGATTATCGTGAGCAGTATGACATTACTGTCACGAATTTTAGGATTAGTGCGTGATGTTGTTATTGCAAATCTACTAGGTGCGGGCGTAGCGGCAGATGTGTTTTTATTTGCTAACCGAATTCCTAATTTTTTACGCCGTTTATTTGCCGAAGGTGCATTTTCTCAAGCCTTTGTGCCTGTATTAGCTGAATACCAAAAAGAGGGTGATTTAGATAAAACACGGGCTTTTATTGCTAAAGTATCAGGAACATTAGGGGGCTTAGTGACTATTGTTACATTACTGGCAATGATTGGTTCGCCAGTGGTTACAGCCATTTTTGGTACTGGTTGGTTTCTCGATTGGATGAATGATGGTGCTGAAGCAGAAAAATTTACTCAAGCATCATTATTGTTAAAAATTACCTTTCCTTATCTTTGGTTTATTACGTTAGTTGCGTTATCTGGAGCGATTCTAAATTCAATTGGTAAATTTGGTGTGATGTCATTTTCGCCAGTATTATTGAATGTTGCGATGATTGGTACTGCTTTATTTCTTGCGCCTCATTTAGAGAACCCTAATCTTGGATTGGCGATGGGTATCTTTCTTGGTGGTTTATTACAGTTTTTATTCCAGATCCCTTTCTTAAAAAAAGCAGGATTATTAGTACGTCCTCAGTGGGCATGGCGTGATCCCGGAGTAGTAAAAATTCGTACTTTAATGATTCCCGCCTTATTCGGGGTGTCAGTGAGTCAAATTAATTTATTGTTGGATACCTTTATTGCTAGCTTCTTGATGACAGGATCAATTAGTTGGCTCTACTATTCTGATCGTTTACTAGAATTCCCATTAGGATTATTCGGTATTGCAATTTCTACAGTTATTTTACCAACGCTCTCCCGCCAACATGTACATAATGAAGATGTCAAAAGTAACCTTGCGTTCCGACAAACATTAGATTGGGGCGTAAGAATGATCTTATTATTAGGCGTGCCAGCAATGGTAGGAATTGCTCTATTAGCACAACCTATGTTGTTGGTATTTTTTATGCGAGGTAATTTTGTGTTAAGCGATGTACAAGCCACCTCTTACTCTTTATGGGCGTTTAATGCAGGATTATTAAGTTATATGCTGATTAAGATCCTAGCTAATGGCTATTATGCACGTAAAGATACGAAAACGCCTGTATGCTATGGCATTATTGCGATGGTAAGTAATATGTTGTTTAACCTCTTAGCTATTCAGTTTAGCTATGTAGGGTTAGCGATGGCTTCAGCAATGTCTGCAACCTTAAATGCCTTTTTATTATATCGAGGATTAGCAAAACAGGATGTTTATCATTTCTCAATGAAGAGTTTGATCTTTTTTGTCAAAGTAGTGCTTGCGGCAAGTGTGATGGGAGGCGTATTATTTTATTTCACACCAATGTTATCTGAATGGTATGCAATGCCTTTTGTTTGGCGAGTTGGTTGGTTAGGCGGCTTAATTGTAGCTGCCGCAATTTGTTATTTATTAGTATTAATTTTGCTTGGTGTGAGAAAAAGAGATTTATTGGCACACTAATATGAGCATTTTACAATCAATGTGGATGGTTTTTGCCAGTGCAACTTTTGCAATCATGGCAGCGTTTATCAAACTTGCCGCTGAAGATGGGGCAAGTTTGGGCGCAATCATTTTTACTCGAGGTTTACCATCAGTTATATTGATTTGGTTGTGGGTATTATTTGATCGTCAACATAGAAGTTTTAAGACCCCACGTTTACGTTCTCATCTTTCTCGCAGTATTTTTGGTGTTATTTCTATTTGGTGCGGATTTTATGCTTATGCTCATTTACCTTTAGCTACCGCAGCTAGTTTAAATTATACCACCACATTATTTATTACTTTTTGGACGGTTCTTACTTCTGTTGTTGCTCGAAGTGTCATCCAGATTTTAGCCGTTGGACTCGGGTTCTTAGGCGTACTCGTGGTATTACGTCCCAGCATTAATGCCCAAGATTGGTTTGCAATTTTAGTTGGCATATTGGCGGGATTAAGTGCTACTGGGGCGGTATTGACCGTGAAAAGATTAGGACAATCAGGTGAGCCCGTATGGCGGACAGTATTTTATTTCTCTGTATCAGTGACAGTCATTGGTTTTTTAGGTTTCTTGTTTGCTGATAATTATGTAGCCGATTTCCATTCAACCGGCTATTTATTAGGTATCGGTATTTTTGGTTTATTAGGGCAGTTAGGACTAACTCGTTCTTTCAGTTATGGTGCAACCGTATTAACAGCCACTTTGCAATATACAGCGATTATTTTTTCCGCATTACTTAGTTTATGGTTATGGGATACTTCGATTGATTTGTTAAGTTGGCTAGGAATGTTAGTGATCGTTGCCTCTGGCGGGTTATGTGCATACGCCGCTAAAAAATCATCTTAAGCAGAATGTTCCGATGACAGCAATGGGGTATGACGTTTTACACCCTATGACAATCTGCGTATAATACCCGCATTTTTTGTAACCTTTTTGATGAGCTAATAGCAATAATGCAGTTAATTCGAGGTCTTTATAATTTACCTACCTTTCCGCAAGGTTGTGCACTGACTATCGGTAATTTTGATGGTGTGCATTTAGGGCATCAAACCATTTTGCGGCATCTTAAGCAAAAAGCAGCACAATTAGGGTTACCAACAGTTGTGATGTTATTTGAACCACAAGCAAAAGAATTTTTCTTAAAAGAGAAAGCCCCCGCTCGTTTAATGCGTTTGCGTGATAAGCTTACTCACTTAGCTCGTTTTGATATTGATTACGTTTTTTGTGTTTCGTTCAATCAGCATTTTGCACAACAAACCACTACGGAATTCATTCAACATTATTTAATTGATAAATTGAAAGTTAAATTCCTCAGCGTAGGTGATGATTTTCGGTTTGGTGTGAATCGGAGTGGTAATTTCACGACTTTACAAGCTGCAGGCAAACAGTATGGTTTCCAAGTAGAAAATAATACGAGTTATTGTTTAGCTAATTTGCGTGTAAGCAGTACCGCGATTCGTCAGGCATTAGCAGAAGATAAGCTCGATCAAGTCGAGCAAATGCTAGGGCGTCCATATAGTATTTTAGGACGAGTTGTGCATGGTAATGAATTAGGGAGAACGATTGGGTTTCCAACCGCCAACATTGGATTACACCGTAATGTGAACCCGATTCAAGGGGTATATGCAGTAGAAATTAGGGATAAGCTAGGTAATCATCACTATGGTGTTGCTAATGTTGGTAATCGACCAACCATTAATGGAGTAAAACCTTTATTAGAAGTTCATCTATTTGATTTTAATGGTGATCTTTACGGGAAAACCTTAGAAATTTTCTTCAAGTCTAAATTACGTTCAGAAATTAAATTCCCATCATTTGATGCATTGCGTGCACAAATTGCACGTGATGCGGAAAATGCAAAAATGTATTTTCAACAAAATGGTGAAAAATAATCAAATTTTTTGATAAGTTTGTTTGCATAGCGATCTAAAAAAAGCTATAAAAGAGCGTTTACCAGCGAGATTTTGGTAGTAATGATAGAAATCTAGCTAATTCAATTTGATTTAACTTTTATTATTATTTACGGAATAAAAACATGTCTAAAGAAACAACTGATTATAAAAGCACGTTAAACCTGCCTGAAACAGGTTTCCCAATGCGTGGTGATTTGGCAAAACGTGAGCCTGCCATGTTAAAAAATTGGTATGACAAAAATCTTTATCAAAAGATCCGTCAGGCAAGTAAAGGGAAGAAAACATTTATTTTGCACGATGGCCCTCCTTATGCAAATGGTACGATCCATATTGGACATGCAGTAAATAAAATTTTAAAAGATATTATTGTTAAATCAAAAACAGCACTTGGTTATGACTCTCCTTATATTCCAGGTTGGGACTGCCATGGATTACCGATTGAACTTAAAGTAGAAGGATTAGTGGGTAAGCCAAATGAAAAAGTATCTGCAGCGGAATTCCGTGAAGCATGCCGTGCTTATGCAAAAGAGCAAGTTGAAGGACAGAAAAAAGATTTCATTCGTTTAGGGGTGATTGGGGATTGGGACAATCCTTATCTCACCATGAATTTTGCGACAGAAGCGAATATTATTCGTACTTTAGGCAATGTGATTAAAAATGGTCACCTCTACAAAGGTTCAAAACCTGTTCATTGGTGTTTAGATTGTGGCTCGGCATTGGCAGAAGCGGAAGTTGAATATTACGATAAAACCTCCCCATCAATTTATGTGCGTTTTAATGCAGTAGATGAAGCCGCAGTATTAGCGAAATTCAATTTACAACAAACAGGCGAAGGAAAAATTTCTGCTGTTATTTGGACGACAACACCATGGACATTACCATCTAACCGTGCCATTGCGTTACATCCAGAATTAGAATATCAATTAATTCAAGTTAATGGTGAACGTTTAATTTTAACCACAGAACTTGTTGATAGTGTGATGAAAGCGATTGGTGCAAGTGACTATCAGGTACTTGGTATTGCTAAAGGAAAAGATTTAGAGTTATTACAATTCCAACATCCTTTCTATGATTATGTTGTGCCATTTATCCTTGGTGAACATGTGGGGAATGATGCAGGTACAGGGTTAGTACATACCGCACCAGATCATGGTCATGATGACTTTATTGTAGGGCAACAATATAACTTACCAATGGCTGGCCTCATTGGTAATGATGGTAAATTTAATAGCCAAGCTCAATTCTTTGCAGGTGAAAATGTCTTTGATGCTAATCCATTAGTTGTCAAAAAATTGGAAGAGGTGGGAGCATTATTAAAAGTCGAGAAGATCTCGCATAGTTATCCACACTGCTGGCGTCATAAAACACCGATTATTTTCCGTGCGACACCACAATGGTTTATCGGTATGGATGTTAAAGGGCTACGTACCCAAGCATTAGGCGAAATTAAACGTGTACGTTGGATTCCAGATTGGGGACAAGCTCGTATTGAGTCAATGGTCGCAAATCGTCCAGACTGGTGTATTTCTCGCCAACGTACTTGGGGTGTACCATTAACTTTATTTATTCATAAAGAAACCGAAGCGTTACATCCACGTACTTTAGAATTAATTGAAGAAGTGGCTAAACGCGTAGAAGAAAAAGGTATCCAAGCATGGTGGGATCTCGATATTAATGAAGTATTAGGGGAAGACGCTAAAGAGTATCAAAAAGTACCTGATACCCTAGATGTTTGGTTTGACTCTGGATCAACGTATTCTGCGGTTGCAAAACATCGTCCTGAATTTGGTGGTAATGAAGTTGATATGTATCTTGAAGGTTCAGACCAACATCGTGGTTGGTTCATGTCTTCTTTAATGTTATCAACAGCAACGGATAATAAATCACCATATAAACAAGTATTAACACACGGATTTACCGTTGATGGACAAGGACGCAAGATGTCTAAATCAATCGGTAATATTGTTACACCACAAGAAGTTATGGATAAATTTGGTGGTGATATTTTACGCTTATGGGTTGGTTCATCAGACTATACAGGCGAAATTGCGGTATCAGATGAAATCTTTAAGCGTGCGGCAGATTCATATCGCCGTATCCGTAATACTGCACGTTTCTTATTAGCTAACTTAAATGGTTTTGATCCAAAACGTGATATGGTGCCAGCAGAGCAAATGATTGTGTTAGATCGTTGGGCAGTAGCTTGTGCATTACAGGCACAAGAAGAGATCAAACATTCTTATGATAATTATCAATTCCATGAAGTCGTACAACGTATTATGCGTTTCTGCTCAATTGAAATGGGATCATTCTATTTAGATATTATCAAAGACCGTCAATATACAACGAAAGCGGATAGTATTGCTCGTCGTAGTTGTCAAACTGCGTTATATCATATTGCAGAAGCGTTAGTGCGCTGGATTGCACCAATTCTTTCATTCACTGCAGATGAAATCTGGCAATATTTACCAGGCAAACGTAGTGAATTTGTCTTTATGGAAGAGTTCTATAATGGGCTATTTGCGTTAGCAGATGATGAAGCAATGAATGATGCTTACTGGCAGGAAGTGCTAAAAGTAAGAGCAGAAGTTAACCGTGTGTTAGAACAAGCTCGTAATGATAAAGTTATTGGTGCTGCGTTAGCAGCAGAAGTGACTTTATATGCTAACCCACATTATAGTAATTTATTAGCAAAATTAGGTGATGAATTACGTTTTGTATTAATTACATCTAAAGCAGAAGTAAAACCGTTGGCAGATGCAGATGTTGCAGAAGGTGAATTAAGCGGATTAGCTGTAAAAGTTGTCGCATCACAAGCGGAAAAATGTCCTCGTTGTTGGCATTATTCTGATACAGTAGGACAAAATAGCGAACATCCACACCTCTGTTCTCGTTGTGTAGAGAATGTTGCAGGTGAAGGTGAAACTCGTCAATTTGCTTAATTTGGTTTTATTAAAGCTAAAATTAATCGGAGATCACTGCTAGGATTGACTTAGCAGTGATCCTTTTTTATGGTGAAAGAGTAAATTGTCTTTAGATAAAAATCAGTAGAAATGAGCGTGTTTATGAAGCAAAAACAAGCAAATGGATTAATTTTTTTGTGGTTAAGTGTCGTAGCATTTGTCCTTGATTTAGGAACAAAATGGCTGGTTGTAACACGTTTTGAGCTATATGAAAGTATCAATATATTACCGATTTTTAATTTAACTTATGTAAGAAACTACGGTGCGGCATTTAGTTTTTTAGCCGATCATAGTGGCTGGCAAAAATATTTTTTTGTATTAATTGCCGTAGCGATTTCTAGTTTATTGTTATTTTGGTTAGCACGTTCGCCACGAAATAAAACACTGCTCAATAGCGCTTATGCGTTGATTATCGGTGGTGCATTAGCCAATATGGTCGATCGTGTATATCATGGTTTTGTTGTTGATTTTCTTGATTTTTATTGGCGTATTTATCATTACCCAGTCTTTAATGTTGCTGATATTGCAATTTGTGTTGGTGCAGGGTTAATGATTTTAGATTATATAAAGAATGATAAGAAAGGCTCGCAGGAAGGTTAAT
Source organism: Gallibacterium faecale (assembly GCF_027920745.1). NCBI lineage: Bacteria > Pseudomonadati > Pseudomonadota > Gammaproteobacteria > Pasteurellales > Pasteurellaceae > Gallibacterium > Gallibacterium faecale. The sequence goes on from NZ_JAQIBB010000068.1 coordinate 16,630, forward strand.
TATGAAGATTATCTTAGCCAATCCAAGAGGATTTTGTGCTGGTGTTGACCGAGCAATTAGTATTGTTGAATTAGCTTTAGAAATTCATGGCGCACCAATTTATGTGCGTCATGAAGTTGTACACAATCGTTTTGTGGTAGAAGGATTACGTCAGCGAGGAGCGATTTTTGTCGAGGAATTGAGTGAAGTACCAGATGGTGCGATTGTCATATTTTCAGCCCATGGTGTTTCTCAGGCAGTGCGTCAAGAAGCAAAGGATCGTAATTTAAAGGTGTTTGATGCGACTTGTCCGTTGGTAACAAAAGTTCATATGCAGGTGGCTCGAGCAAGCCGTAAAGGGACAAAGGCAATCTTAATTGGGCATAAAGGACACCCAGAAGTTGAAGGCACGATGGGACAATATGATAATCAATCGGGGGGGATTTATTTAATCGAGGATGTAGAGGATATTGTAAAGCTTCCTGTGTCTGATCAAGATGATTTAACCTTTATGACGCAAACAACATTATCAATTGATGACACAGTCGAAGTCATTGAAGCATTAAAAGCGAAATACCCTGCGATTCAAGGGCCACGTAAGAATGATATCTGTTATGCGACAACCAATCGTCAGCATGCAGTGAAAGAGTTAGCGGTACAGTCAGATTTAGTTATAGTAGTAGGTTCTAAAAATTCATCTAATTCTAATCGTTTAGCGGAATTGGCTTCTCGGATGGGCGTGGCTGCTAAGTTAATTGATGATGCTGCTGATATTGATCCTACTTGGTTAGAAAATGTAAAAGTGATTGGTATTACAGCAGGAGCTTCAGCGCCAGAAGTCTTGGTTCAATCCGTAGTTCGTCGTTTAGTAGAATTAGGCGCAACTTCAGTAGAAGAGTTAGCTGGATGTGAAGAAAATACTGTGTTTGAAGTACCAAAAGAGTTACGGATCACAGAAGTAAATTAAGTAGCAAAAGCCTATTACAAAACAAAAAATCGCACAGTGTATTGCTATTACTGTGCGATTTTTTTGTCAGTTATTGACTATACATCATAAGTAGTTGATGCGGTATCACCACCATGTCCAGTCCAGTTAGTATGGAAGAATTCACCGCGTGGTTTATCGGTACGTTCATAAGTATGTGCACCGAAGTAGTCACGTTGAGCTTGAAGTAAGTTTGCTGGTAAACGTGCCGTAGTATAACCATCTAAGAAGGTTAATGCAGATGCCATACAAGGCATTGGTAATCCAATTTCTACTGCTTTAGCAACGACTTGACGCCATGCAGTTAAACAATCTTTTAAGATGCTATTGAAATAAGGGTCAGAACCTAAGAATACGAGATCTGGATTTGCTGTATAAGCATCACGAATATTACCTAGGAATGCACTGCGGATAATGCAACCTTCACGCCATAAGAGGGCTGTATTACCATAGTTAAGATCCCATTGATAGTTTTCTGAGGCTTCACGAATTAACATAAAGCCTTGCGCATAAGAGATAATTTTTGATGCAAGTAATGCTTTACGTACCGCTTCTACCCATTCTTTCTTATCACCATTTACTGGTTGAATTGTATTATCAAATAATTTTGCAGCTGCTAGGCGTTGTTCTTTAAATGAAGAAACACAACGAGCAAAAACAGCTTCACTAATTAATGTTAATGGAATACCAAGATCTAACGCATTAATTCCTGTCCATTTACCAGTTCCTTTTTGACCTGCAGTATCAAGAATTTTTTCAACTAATGGTTGACCATCTTCATCTTGGTAAGCAAGAATATCAGCAGTAATATCAATTAAGTAGCTGCTTAATTCAGTGTTTTTCCATTCACTAAAGATCGCTTGCATTTCAGGATAACTTAACCCTAAACCCTCTTTGAGGAAGTGGTATGCTTCACAAATTAATTGCATATCACCGTATTCAATCCCGTTATGTACCATTTTAACGAAATGACCAGCACCATCTTTACCTACCCAATCACAGCAAGGCTCACCTGCTGGTGTTTTAGCTGAAATAGCTTGTAGGATTGGTTTAACATATGGCCAAGCTTCTTCATTACCTCCTGGCATAATTGATGGACCACGTCTTGCCCCTTCTTCACCACCAGATACACCAGTACCAATAAAGCGAATACCTTTCTCTTTTAATGCCGCAACGCGACGGTTTGTATCCGGGTAATTTGAATTTCCACCATCAATAATAATATCGCCAGCTTCAAGATAAGGCACAAGATTATCAATGAATTGATCAATCACGTTTCCAGCACGTACCATTAACATAATTTTGCGTGGTTTTTCGAGTTTATCGACAAGATCTTGTAATGAATAAGCACCAATAATATTAGTCCCTTTTGCCGCACCTTGAAGAAATTCATCAACTTTTGAAGTTGTACGGTTATAAGCAACTACTTTAAACCCGTGGTCATTCATATTTAAAATGAGGTTTTGTCCCATTACCGCTAAACCGATAACACCAATATCGCCTTTTTGGCTCATATTTTGCTCCTGTATTTTCCCAATATTTAAGTTAACTATATTTGTTATATAGCTGTGAAACCTTTATTTTACCCATGCGCTTGGATGTTGGGTAAAACCAATATGCGGATAATAATTTATTGCCTGCGGTGCAGAGAGTAAAATAATTTTACATTCTGCATCAAGCTGCTCTTTTAAAGTTTGAATTAATTGTTTGCCAATGCCTTGTTTTTGCCATTGTTCACTTACCGCTAAATCACTTAGATAGCAACAATAGGCAAAATCTGTTACTGCACGAGCTGCACCTACCAGATGTTCGCCGTGCCAAGCCGTAATTAATAGATCGGCGTGTTGTAACATCTTGGATATTTTATCAATATCATCAATTGGTCTGCGTGCACCAAGCGTTGTTTGCTTTAATAATTCAATATATTGTTGAGCTGTGAGTTGGGTATCTGTTCTATAAATAATCATTGTTTCTGTCTTTTAAGTTATTGCGTTTATGGTTGTGAGATACTCTTCTCTCCAGAACATATACTATTATTATTTCTCTCACAGTAGGTAACCATTTTAATAATGTTACTGCCTGGATAAATTACTAATGCTCTAAATTGATCATTATCTAATTGGTTGATAAAAATTCTCGCATTGTCGGCTTTCCAACTGGCTAATTCAATATTGCTCATTGCGCCACTAATTAATAATTTTTTGTCATTAATATAATGAAATGGCGGTACAAAATATTCTGTACTCTCTATTTTATTAATATAATGATTGTCGATACAATCGTCTAAATAATATTGTTTTTTATATTGATCACGAATCTGTTCAAAGGGTATTTCAGTGTAAGTTTCCTTGATTTTATCAAAATCTATCCATCGTTCTTTTTGATAATAGTGGTTATAACAATATTTCATTTCCCATTCTTGGAACCGAGTTTGTAAAACCAAGTTACTCTCGCCATATAATATCTTTTGTAAGATTATCTGATTATTTTGATTAATATTTTCAAAAGATCTTGTTGTGGTAATATAATCATCAATATAAAAAATAATAGAGATAACACCAAAAAGTAATAATATCCCAAAAATAAATACAACAATCGGAATAAATATAATCATTAGGGGAATAAAAATAATCATCCCTATTTTTTGTTTTATATTTTTCACCATAAATTAAGAGCTTTTGGCTTGTATAACAACATATTTTTGCTTAATAATTTGCTGAAATTTTTGTGATGTTGCGACCCAATCCACTACATCTACCGTATAAGGTAAATCACTCTCTGAAAATGCATTTTCAACTTGACAGAGTGTTCTTAAATCAAGCGGTTGCTCACTTATTATCACTAAATCTAAATCAGAAAATGTAGTCGCTGTCCCTTTTACCCTTGAACCAAAAGCCCATACTTCATAATTTGGCAAATAAGTCTGCAAAATTTGCTGCACAATAACTAAATGTTGCGGTTGAATATCAAGCATTTTAATTTCGCTGTTTTAGTTGTGTTAATAGTGTTTGTGCAGATTGCAGAAATCCCGAAATATCATGATAGATTTGCTGAGCTTTATTGTGATCATAAGTATCCGAGGTAATATTACGCATTTTACGATATAACAACCAATCATCCATACTTGTGATTAATCCTGCTTTTGCACTCAAACGCAAAACATCTCTAAAGTCGCTACTATCAATTTCTTCAGGTGTTTCAACTATTTGCTTTAATTGTCGTTTGAGCATTTTGATACTTAACTCATAGACAAATTCAAATTTTTGAATTGCCCCTGCAATTAATGTATCTTGCACGATACTTTCTTGTTGATTAAACCATTGTTTATCAGCTAACTTTTCAATTGTATCGTGAAGAGAGATAAACGCATTTTCTAATACTGACAGATCAAGTTTTTCCATTAGTTACCTCTCATATTGCTTACAATAAAGCCGCTGCCTCTTTATCTAAATACCACTCTGTCATACCCTGTTGAGATTTAATTTTCGCTGCAGGATAAGGTAAATCTTCAGCGGCAGTCGTTTGAATCTGATTCAGAATTTTGGCTTTGCTAACACCAGTTACCAAATAGGTAACTCGTTTTGCATTTTCAATTAAGCGTGCTGTTTTAGAAATACGATACTGCCCACTTTCAGGATGTTGTGCAATCAGCGCTAGATTTGGATCAGCAAAATTGGTTTGATGTGGGAATAAAGAGGCAGTATGCCCATCAGTTCCCATACCAAGAATAACCCAATCAAAAACAGGTAAGCCATTTTGTGTTGTTGCAATAGCTTGCAGATCTTGTTCAAAACGTACTAATCCTTGCTCTGGTGTTAATTCACCATAAATACGATGGATATTTTCATTCGGAATCGCAATATGATCGAATAATAAACGTTGCACCTCACCATAATTACTTTCTGGATCAGATGGTGGCACACAACGTTCATCTCCCCACCAAAAATGTAAATTTTGCCATTGAATTGCTGTGTTATAGGGTGGTTTTGCTAAAGTCTGAAACAATAATTTAGGCGTACTGCCACCTGATAAGGAAATATGGATTGCAGTTCCTAATTGACTATAACGCTTAAACTCTTCGGCAATATGTTCTACAGCTGCTTGTGCAGTGGTAAAAATTTGGTAATTCATATTTATAGCTCGCAGTAATTGGTATCAGTAAGATTTTTACAAGGGAAACGCCATTCACGTTGGCTACGACTCATAAGTTTATCTGCCGCATCAGGTCCCCAAGTTCCACACGCATAACCATGAATTTTTGGATTGCCTGCTTTGTAATCTAAAATTGGTTGTACAAATTGCCATGCTGCTTGCACTGCATCACTACGCGTAAACAGGGTTGCATCGCCATTTAATGCATCGAGTAATAGGCGTTCATAAGCTGAGAATAAATGCCCTTCAGCAATAGAATCATAGTGGAAATCCATTGCAACTTCTTTTGCTTTAAAGCCAGAACCTGGTTGTTTTAAACCAAAACTCATCACAATACCTTCATCTGGTTGAATACGGATAATTAATTTATTTTCTGGCGCATTCATATTAAACACTGGATGAGGTGTTTTCTTGAAGTGGATAACAATTTCGGTAACACGTGTTGGCATCCGTTTACCACTACGCACATAGAATGGAACACCACTCCAACGCCAGTTATCAATCGTTAAGCGTAATGCGACATAGGTTTCGGTACGAGATTGAGGATCGACGCCTTTTTCTTCTCGATAGCCCGGTAATTCTACACCACGAACTTTAGAACGGGTGTATTGCCCTAAAACGAGATTTTCTTCTAAGGATTCTGCGGTTAATGGATGTAGGCTTTGTAATACTTTCACTACTTCATCACGCATTGATTTTGCATTGATAACGGCTGGACTTTCCATTGCCACTAAAGCGAGAACTTGTAGTAAATGGTTTTGGAACATATCACGCATTGCACCAGAACCATCGTAATAACCGCCTCGTTCTTCAACACCTAAGGCTTCAGCACCGGTGATTTCTACATAATCAATATAGTTTCGATTCCATAATGGTTCAAATAGACCATTAGAAAAACGTAATACTAATAAATTTTGTACAGTTTCTTTACCTAAATAGTGATCGATACGATAGATTTGGTGCTCTGCAAAGGATTGATGGATTTTGTCATCTAAATCAATGGAAGATTGCAAATCATAACCAAATGGTTTTTCAACAATTAGACGTTTCCAACCTTCAGATTCATCGTTTAAATTATGTGCTGCCAGACATTCTGGAATAACCCCATATAAACTTGGTGGTGTTGATAAATAATACAGAACGTTATGCTGACCATTATGACGAAAGTTCAATTCAACTAAGCGATTTTTGATTTTTTCATAATCATTAACGTTTTTGGTATCAATCGCTTGATAATAAATATGTTGCAAGAAGGCTTCTAAAATGCCTTCATTCACTTTTTCATTTTCAATTAGGCTTTGGCGTAATTTATCACGAAATGCATTATCACTATATTCAGTACGACTTACGCCTAAAATAGCAAAATCATCTGAAAGCTGTTCATTTTCAAAAAGTTGGTACAATGCAGGGATCAATTTACGGTGTGTAAGATCGCCTGATGCACCAAAAATAACGATAGTATTATTTTCTGGTTTTTGCATATCTTTGAATTCCTACCTATAACGACTTTAAACTTTGTTAGTACTATCATCTTACGGATAAAACCGATTAAGGCTAATCGGTTTTATCTAAGGTAATGATAACTATTGTTGTAATAAAATTTGACGCCAATCCCAGTGCCGATCTCCCACAACAATAAAATGTGGGTTCACAAAGGTATTGCGTTGATTATATGTGAGCGGTTGTTGTGAAAGTGTGAAAATATCACCGCCACTTTCCTGTAAAATTAACTGTGCAGCAGCGGTATCCCATTCGCCTGTATCACCTAAACGAATATAGCAGTCACATTGTTGGCGTGCAACTAATGTACTTTTCAAGCCACTTGAACCATAAGTAATAAATTGATAATTAAATTTAGGATTTAATACAGATAAAACTTTCTGCTGATTATTACTTTTACCAATCGCAATTGTAATTGGTTTTTGCGGATCGAACGGATGGCGGCTATTTAAAGGTTGTAGTTGTTGATTTTGACGGAAGAATGCACCTTGACCTTTAACTGCATAGAATGTCTGATTTAGTACAGGAGCATGGATAATGCCAATAATAGGGTGTTGCTCTTCGATAAGTGCAATCAGTACAGAAAATTGATCTGTGCGATCAATAAATTGTTGGGTGCCATCTAGGGGATCAATTAACCAATAGCGTTGCCATTTTTGGCGTTCAGCTAAGGGAATTGCACAATTTTCTTCAGAAAGTACAGGAGTATAGGGATCAATTTGCTGTAAAGCTTGTACAAGATAGCGACTGACAGCCAGATCAGCCTCTGTAACAGGAGTATGATCGGCTTTAATTTTAATATTTACTTTGTGTTGGTAGAACGTTTTTAACTGTTCGCCAGCTTGATAAGCGATATTCAATGCTTGTTCGAGCAAGGTTGAGAGTGATTGCATATTGATTTCATTACCTCTGTGCCAAATGTTTTTTTAATAAGAATAGTGCCGATAAATTCCGGGCTTCATTAAATTTAGGATCGTCTAATAGCTCGTCTATTTTGTCTAATGGATAACGAACTAATTGCAGCGCCTCAGGTTCATCTCCCTCTAAACGACTAGGATAAAGTGATTCAGCTAATAGAATATGCATTGGGTTATTCATATAGCCTGGGGAGCTGATTAGCGTTCTTAATAAGGTGAATTGTTTAGCCGCAAAGCCAATTTCTTCTTGTAATTCTCTATTGGCACTTTGTTCTGGTGTTTCGCCAATTTCCATTAATCCTTTTGGGAAACCTAATTCGTACTGTTCGGTACCAACGGCATATTCATAGGTTAATAATAAATTTTGCTGGTCATCTATGGCTAAAATCATCACTGCACTACGGCTAGCAGGTTTGAAGCGTTCATAAGTACGCAATTCCCCATTAGAAAAACGAAGATCAACCGATTGAATTTCAAAAAGACGGGATTTTGCTGCTAATTGAATAGATAAAATTTCAGGTTTTTTCATAAAAAATTCACCTCCGCACGATTTTTTTGTTGTGATAATTGATGTGCTTTGTTTTACAAAAAACGAGAGTAACGATACCATAATTGCTGCAATTATTCGAACGCTTAGTCAGCAAATTTGTGAGAGAACGGATGAGAAAAGATAAACAACAGGAAGAACAAGAATCTTACCGTCTTGATAAATGGTTATGGGCGGCACGTTTTTATAAGACTCGCACTTTAGCCCGAGAAATGGTTGATGGAGGTAAGGTTCATTATAATGGACAGCGTACTAAACCAAGTAAAGAGGTTGAAGTGGGAGCGATGATTAAACTTAGACAAGGTAACGATGAGAAAGAAGTTGAAGTTCTTGCTTTGTCAAATCAACGTAGGGCTGCGCCACTGGCACAACAACTTTATCGGGAAACGGAAGAAAGCATTAAGAAAAGAGAACAAATTGCTTGGGCAAGAAAAGCTAATGCGTTATCTATGCCAAATCCAGAGCGGCGACCAAATAAAAAAGAGCGTCGAGATCTTCTTAAATTTAAATATCAACAATAATCTATGGCGAAATCAAATTATATTACTAGAGCAGGTTGGAATAGCTTGGATCAGGAGCTGAAATATTTATGGAAAGTGGAAAGACCGCAAGTAACGCAAGCGGTTTCTGATGCAGCAGCTTTAGGTGATCGAAGTGAAAATGCAGAATATATTTATGGTAAACGTCGTTTACGTGAAATTGATCGCCGGGTACGTTTTTTAACCAAGCGTTTAGAAGTATTACAGATTGTTGATTATCATCCTCGTCAAGAGGGAAAAGTATTTTTTGGTGCTTGGGTTGAGCTGGAAACAGAAGAGGGTGAAGTAAAACAATATCGTATTGTGGGCTGTGATGAATTTGATCCAGCAAAAAATTGGATCTCAATTGATTCTCCAGTGGCAAGAGCTTTAATTGGGAAAGCGGTTGATGATGAAGTCGATGTGGAAACGCCTTCCGGTAGGATTTTGTTTTATATTAATAAAATTTGGTATGAAAAACAGAGCGGATTATAGAATCCGCTCAATGAGATGTGGTTGATATTTCTGTTGTTTTTGTAGGCGGCGATTAATCAATTTTACGCCGAGGAAAGCCATAGTCGTTGTGAGTAGAGTAAATAAAATATTTTGCCATTCTTGAGAGAACCAATAGCTTCCCAGTAATACACTGATTATTAATACACATAGTGGGATAGTGTAAGCAATAAAAGCTAATCTAAGCAAAGATTGTTCTGGCAAACCAATTTCTACTGTTTCGCCAATTCGCATTGGTCGTGAACAAGGAAAGGTGAATTGATACCGTGTTGATTTTCCTGTTAATTCTGTAAGTGCAGCAGTGCCACAATTTGCTTTTGCTGCACAACCTCCACATCCTCCACATCCTTGATTAGCTTGACATTCGACAGTGACAACCCCAGCTTGATAATCAATGACAACAGCTTTTTCAGTAATCATTGTGTACCTCCTGTAAATTTAACATCTTGTACAATACGACGGGCTGTAGTGAGAGGTATTTGTCCAACTAACACAATCGTTTTTCCATTTACCACTTCAGCATACAGTGTATCTATACCTTGCCGCCACGCCTCATTAATTGGCATATCATTTTGTTCTAATAAATACAATGAAAAGGTGAAAAGTCCATCGCTATAAAGTTGAGTTTCAATGGAGGGTGATAAACCATCAGAGTTAAATTTGACTAACTTGAATCCTTTTGGCAGCCATGATGGTTGCCATTTGTAATCGGTAGTATTAGGGCTATAAATCGACACAACTGGCGGTTGTCTTAACTGTTTTGCCGCAGCAATAAGAGCTTGCGGATTAGTTAAAGTGTCTAAGGTGATTACCTTAAATTGAGAAATTGTATTACCATTGCGATCGAGAACTTCACCTCGCAAAGGAAGGTAAGTTTGTTCATCAATCCAGATAGCGTAAGAGTAACGGAATTCATCTTTAGGCATTAGTTTGATGACATTAGCAATTCGGTTAGCAACACGATCCTTTCCAAATGGAATAAAGTCATAATATTGAGAGAGTTGCTGAAAATTGCTGTAAACAATATTAGGTAGAGAATCAATAATATTGTTACTGCGAATACTAAAAGGAGCATAGTTAGCAGAGAAATAACTGATAGTATTTCCTTTTTGCCAAATTTCAGTTCTAGGACCATCTAAATAGAGTAATTGTGCATAATGCTCTTGTTGATCAAAAGCATGACGATAATTAAGTGCGTAGTTACCACTCTCTTCACCATAGGTAAATGCCATCGAATAGTTTTGTTGCTGAAAGGCATTTTGCATATGTACTAAACTTGTGATTGGCTGCTCTACAGGATTAGTTTCTGCAGAAACATTGAAAGAAAAAGCACTAATTAACAGCAAGCTAATAATATGAGAGAGTTTTTGGAACATATTGAACCTATGGTTATTTGCTACAATCATCTTGATTAAGATGAAATTGTATTACAAAAATGACATCACCACCAAAAAGGTGGTGATGTTTTTATCTGGCGGAATACAATTATTCTGTTTTTGAATCTGAATATAAACGGCGTTGTAATTGATAATTTTGGAGAATTTCATTTAACCGTTTATTTTGTTGTTCAAGTTGCTCTTTGCTTGGTACGTTCTTATGGGAAACATTATAGCTAACTTCTTGAACTGATTGAGTAAAAGGTAAGGTTTGTAATGCCGGAGAAATAGTGACATCACTATTTTTATCTTTATTTAATGTTTGAATACTAAACACAGCAATTAAGCAAACGCTCGCAGCCACTGCAGTTTGTAAGATTGGCGCAAAATATTTTTTAGTTTTAGAGAAAAAGGAAACTTTTGGTGGAACAACGGTTTCTGGAGCTGGTTGCTCTTGTAATTGAATAGTTGGTTCATCTTCAATAAGTTTTGCCATTTTCTCAGTAAATGAGGCATCAAGGATAATAGGACTTTCATTACGCATTACTGCACGAGCAATATGCAAAGTTGTCCATGTTTTTTGCAATTCTTGGTCTTGGCAAAGATCTTCAACGAAGTCACGTCTGACTTCCTCACCATCCATATAAGCTGAAAGTTGTTCTTTGTGTTGCATAATTTTCCGCCCCTTCATCAAATCCTAATGTTTTATTAACGGTGCTAATTGGTTTTCAATGAATTCTCGTGCTCTGAAGATTCTAGAACGCACAGTACCCACAGGACAATCCATTATTTCGGCAATCTCTTCGTAACTCATGCCTTCAAGTTCACGTAATGTAATAGCTGTTTTTAATTCATCAGGAAGTGATTCGATAGTTTTAAAAACAATATCTTTCAGTTCATCTGATAGAGTTAAATTTTCAGGTGTATCAATATTACGTAATCTTGAGCCTATTTCGTAACTTTCCGCATCTTCCGCTAAAAGATCTTCAGTTGGAGGACGTCTTCCTTGTGTCATCAGATAATTTTTAGCGGTATTTACTGCAATGCGATAAACCCAAGTATAAAAAGCGCTTTCTCCACGAAACGATTCTAAAGATCGATAGACTTTAATAAAGGTTTCTTGAACAACATCAGGAATATCATTTGCTGATACATAGCGTGTTAACAATCCAGCGACTTTGTTTTGATAACGAGCGACCAACAAATTAAACGCTTTTTTATCACCTTGCTGTGCTTTTTCAACTAAAATTTGATCTGTTAGTTCTTCACTCATGTAAGTGAAATCTCCATTCATCTATTTAATCTAACAGCTTCCTTGTTGTTACAGCAAGCAGTGCATCGAAGCGTTAGAGTTCGATTTTTGATAAAAGTTCAAAAATTTTTAATAAAAATTTGTCTGTTAAAATGTTGGAAGTTTTTGTTTTATCAAGTCCACCATCTCTTGTAATGGTTGAGTTGGTGCTTTTTCTTGATTCATTAGCCAACGGAATAACTGAGGATCAGTATAGGTAAGTAATTCAATAAAAATATCTTTTTGTTGATCAGATAGTTGATCAAAAACATTTTTATAAAAAGGCATAATCATCTTATCTAATTCCAACATCCCACGTCGACAATCCCACTCAATGCGTAATTTATTATATTGCTTCATTTTATTTATTTTCACCGTTTGAATGACTAGGGCATTATCTTATCAATTTTTGCTAAGAATAATGAAGAAGAATTAGTAGAGAATTATGATTGTTTGTTAAAATAATCCATCATTTTGGGGCAGTTTCAACGGAGGTGTATTATCGACAATTGGCAACGAGGGTTTGTATTACATCGCCGAGAATACAGTGAAACGAGTTTATTAGTTGATGTTTTTACAGAAAACTATGGCTGTATTACTTTATTGGCAAAAGGTGCTCGCTCAAAACGTTCCCCCTTAAAAAGTTTACTACAACCATTTACGCCGTTATTACTACGTTGGAGCGGACGTGGTCAATTAAAAGTATTAACCAAAGCAGAAGCGATTTCAGTCACACTCCCAATGAAGACCGTCGCGTTATATAGCGGTTTTTATGTGAATGAATTAGTGGCAAGAACGTTAGAACATGAGACTGCCTATCCGGAGTTATTCGAAGAATATCTACGCTGTTTAACTGGATTAGCAACACACGGTGATCAAGTGGAAGCCATTTTACGCCGATTTGAGTTTGTTTTACTTAAGTCATTGGGCTATGGTGTTGATTTTGAACATTGTGCAGGTAGTGGCGAAGCCGTTATTGATAATATGACGTATCAATATCGTGAGGAGAAAGGGTTTATCGCTTCTCTATTAAAAGATAATTTGACATTTTATGGTCGTGATTTACGTGCTTTTGCCCAGTTAACTTTTACCGAAAAAGAAACATTACAAGCAGCAAAACGTTTTACTCGCTTGGCATTGAAACCTTATTTAGGTAGTAAGCCATTAAAAAGTCGAGAATTATTCCAACAACATTTAAGTATTTTATATCCAACAAATTAAATTGAATTATGGTCCTATTTTATCGTAAGCCGACAAAAACAACACAACCTAGTAAAAACCGGATTGCAACAATCGAAGATGTAGATTATCAAGGGTTAGGTATTGCCAAGATTGATGGAAAAACGTGGTTTATCGAAAATGCGTTACCATCAGAAAAAGTGCAGTTTCAGGTGAAAGAAGAAAAACGGCAGTATGGTATTGGTAAAGCGGTAAAATGGCAAAATCGTTCTCCAATTAGGCAAGAGCCTATTTGTCGTTGGTATGCTCAGTGTGGTGGTTGTCAGATGCAACATCTCACTATAGAAGCACAGCGAGAGGCAAAACAACACGCATTATTGCGCCAATTACAAAAAATCTCGCCTGAAATTCAATATGAAAAAATGATTGTTGATGAAGCTTGGCATTATCGTCGCCGCGCCAAATTAAGCCTACAATATTCAACTGCAACAAAATCAGTAGAGCTTGGTTTTCGCCAACAACAAAGTAGTCAGTTAGTAAGTATTGATGAATGTCCAACTCTTGTTCCGCAATTATCTCAGCTGCTTGTACCATTACGCACATTATTTCAACAATGGCAACAACCTAAAAAGTTAGGCCATATTGAATTAGTTGCTGCAGATAATGGTGTAGCAATGTTATTACGCCACTCGGGATCATTGACAGAGGAGGACAATCAACGGCTTACTCAGTTTGCGATATATCATCATGTAATGCTGTTTATCAGTGAGCAAGAAAATCAGGTGATTGCTAAGACAGAAGAATACCCTTATTACCAAATAGGAAACTTAAAATTACAATTCGATATTCGTGATTTTATTCAAATTAATGCTGCAATTAACCAACAGATGGTGGCGACAGCGCTTTCTTGGTTAGAGTTATCTGCGAATGATCGTGTCTTGGATCTGTTTTGTGGAATGGGAAATTTTAGTTTACCGCTCGCAGAGCAAGCAGCGTATGTTGTTGGGGTAGAAGGTGTGGTAGATATGGTAACGAAAGCGACAGCCAATGCACAGAGAAATCAGCTAGATAATGTTGCTTTTTATCAAACGGATTTAGATAGCTCATTTGCTGATAAAATTTGGGCAAAAGAAAAGTTTAATAAAGTCTTATTAGATCCTCCTCGTTCAGGTGCATTATTTGCACTAAGCCATCTTCTTGAATTACAACCAGAAAAAATTCTTTATGTCTCTTGTAATCCAGCTACGTTGATTCGTGATGCTAAGATTTTAGTAGAAAATGGCTATCGTTTAGTGAAAAGTGCAATGATTGATATGTTTCCACAGACAGGGCATTTGGAGGGTATTACTTTGATGATTAAAGAGACTAAATGAATAGAATAGTGTGAAGAACCCAAAGTAGAAAGAGATATCAGTATGAAATATATCAAATATAAGGTTGCAGAACTTTTATCTATTGATGAAGAAGCGTTTCTTTCTGCGCTCTTTTTTCATACAGAAAAACAGTATTTAACAGAAAAATGGCATGATCAAGCCGAAGAAAAAGTTAAGTCATGGCAGGACTGTTTACGCTTTTTTAAATACTATCTCTCTCATTATGATGCCGTTGCAGATATAGCAGAGGTACCAATTTGTTTTGAATACAATATTTTTGATGGAACATGGATTGATGCGATTATTGTTTGTAGTAATAAGTTAATTATTTTTGAATTTAAGAGTGGACAAGATACTCGATATGAAACATTAGTCTCACATAGAGCACAGCTTTTAGGTTATTACAACAAAATTACGCGTTGTAATCGCGTTATCTGGGAAGAGTTAAAAAGAAATCCTAATTTTATTGTCGATAAATATCTCATATATACCAATCCCGCAATGCAAGGCAAAATTGAATCACTGGATTATATTAAGGTTTGTGATGAATTTATTGATGTATTGCGTAGTATTACAACTGCTGCTACCGATGCACGAATTGAACAACTTTTAGAATTTGTTACCGAGATCGATATTACGACAACGGGGGTAATGAGGGATATCCTTAATAAGAAACTTCTGAGTGAGATGTATGTTCAAGATGATAATGTGGTTACTTGTACTCGCATTATTGATCAAATCTATCACCACACTACAGACAGAAATCTTAATTTAATTTTTATCAAGGGCGCACCTGGCACTGGAAAAACTGGAACAGCATTTAGTTTATTAGAAAAATATCTTGATAAAGGTGCAAAATACGTTACAGGAAATGGAAATTTATCTGCAATTTTTAGCCAGATGATGAATGAAGACCATATTACTGGGGTTGAAGCTGCTGCAGTAGGTTCATTGCATAATTTATACGATGTCAATCTGTTTTGCGCTAAATATCAAGATGGAAAGTCATTAAGATTAGATAGCATCAAGAATAATCTTTTAATTATTGATGAAGCACAACGAATATGGAATCCAATCCAAATTGCTTTTTCAAAAAAGAATAAGTTGAATGAAGCACAAAAAGCATTCGTTTTAGAACGAGAAGTGTCAGAAGCAATGCTGGTTTTAAGAGCTGTTTGCCAAGCCATTCATCAAGATAATTATAGCCGAACAGTTGTATTTTTACTCGGTTCGGGACAGGAGATTTATTTAGGTGAAGAAGATGGCGAAAAATATATTAAACAAGCAATAGCCCATTTAAAAGGATTGTCTCTCTGCAAACCTATTAAGATTAATCTTTATGTGCCGACACAAGCAATGTATGCAGAATATGCTGATTTAGGGCATCACTGCTACCTTGAAGCGGGATTATTGTTAGATAAAAATAAACGCAATCTTCATAGTGAAACCGCAATCAAATACGTTGATGCAATGATTGGTGATCAAACGTTAGCGTTAAAAGAAAAGCTAACAGATATATTTTATATATTTGATGATTATTCTAGATTGGAAAAGATGATTCAATCGATCAATACCAAAGCATTTTCGATAGGGATTGTTGCTAATGGTTTCGATACATTTACATATTGGGAAAAGCAAAATAAAGGGAAAAGTACGCCTATTTCCTACATCCAATTAAATCAGCAAAAGATTGTTAATTTGCATAAAAAGGACTTAAAACGCTTTTATCTAGATAAATCTTGTAACACGTTAAAAACATTTGCCAGCCAATTTGACTGCCAAGGGCTAGAACTCGATTATGTGATTGTTGTTTGGGGAACTAAGATGTTACGGCGCGGAGAGCAGTGGCGTTTTTCTTCTGATCCTATCAGGCCGATTGAAACTTATTGTAATGAAGTGGATGTGTTACAACGCCAGTATCCACAATTAACATCGATCTTAAGTTTAGATAAAGAAGATATTAAACAGACATTTATTAGAAATTGCTATCGGGTATTACTCACGCGAGCAAGGATTGCGACATACATCTATGTAGAAGATCAGGAAACGCGAGAATATTTGAGAAAAGTCATATCGGGATAGTCTATGAAAACAATTCGAGTCGTTGCCGCAGTTATCCATCAAGAAAAGCAGGTATTTGCAACAGCCAGAGGGTATGGTGATTTTAAGGGATTATGGGAATTTCCGGGTGGGAAAATTGAAGTAGGCGAAAGTGCACAGCAAGCTTTAGTCAGAGAGATAAAAGAAGAACTTAATCTTAATATTCAAGTTGGTGAATTGATTGATACAGTTGAGTATGATTATCCAACATTTCATCTTTCAATGGATTGTTTTTGGGCAACTATCATTAGTGGGAAGTTAATGCTTAAAGAAGCTGAAGCTGGAAAATGGCTAACAAAGAATACATTGGATTCAGTAGTATGGGTACCTGCGGATATATTAATTCTTGATCGGATTCGCGATAATTTATAGAGCCAGATAGAATAAAATATCCACATCATTTGATAAGGTTGTATCATAGATTTTCTTTTGTAAAAGCATAGATTAAACAACAGAATTGATATATTTTAAGAAAATAATTTAATCTAATTTTGAGTGTTTAAAGAAAATACTGGGCAGCAAGATTTCCGATGTGATCGGGATGGTGGTTTTGCTGAAAATTTAGACAGATAGTCAAATACAGGAACGAGAAGATGGTTGCAGTAAGAGAAATACATTTAAAAAATTTAAAGGGTTTTGTTTTTGATGAATGGCTAAATACTTTGGCAATTACACCACGAACTAAAGAAGCCCTTACCAAAGCGTGGCGCTATCTTGAACCAAAAATTGCAGAAAATGAATACGCTAAAGATATTGTATCGAGTAGCGTTGAAATGGTTTCGATTCTGACTGAATTAAATATGGATGAAAGTACGCTCGTTGCTGCGTTATTCTTTCCGTTAGTTGAAAATCAGATTATCTCTCTAGAAGACTTACAAATAGAGTTCGGCAAAAATATTGAACGCTTAGTACGTGGTGTATTTGAAATGGATAATATTCGCCAATTAAATACTTCACGTGGTGCGGATAGTGTGCAAATCGACAATATTCGCCGGATGCTATTAGCGATGGTTGAAGATTTCCGTTGTGTTGTAATCAAATTAGCAGAACGTATTACCTTCCTACGCACAGCGGATAGTCGAGTTAGTGAAGAGGATAAAGTTTTAGCTGCCAAAGAGTGTTCCAATATCTATGCACCACTGGCTAACCGCTTAGGGATTGGACAACTTAAATGGGAATTAGAAGATTACTGTTTCCGTTATCTCCACCCAGCACAATATCGTCACATTGCCAACCAATTACATGAACGCCGTTTAGAACGTGAACAATATATCCAAGACTTTGTAAAAGAACTCACAGGTTATTTAAAAGAGAGTATCAGTGAGGTAGAGGTTTATGGGCGACCGAAGCACATTTATAGCATTTGGCGCAAAATGCAGAAGAAAAATTTAGCCTTTGGTGATCTTTACGATATTCGTGCAGTGCGAGTTATTGTTCAGAAATTACAAGATTGTTATGCCGCATTGGGGATCGTGCATACCCACTTTAAACACCTGCCTAAAGAGTTTGATGACTATATTGCTAATCCAAAACCTAATGGTTATCAATCGATCCATACTGTAGTGTTAGGGCAAGGTGGTAAGCCGATTGAAGTACAAATTCGTACACAAAAAATGCATGATGATGCCGAACTTGGGGTTGCAGCTCACTGGAAATACAAAGAGGGAGCAACAGCAGGGCGTAGTGGTTATGAAGAAAAAATTGCGTGGTTGCGTAAACTTTTAGCGTGGCAAGATGATTTAGCTGATTCTGGCGAAGTGTTAGCTGAAATGCGTAGTCAGGTGTTTGATGATCGGGTGTATGTGTTTACGCCAAAAGGTGAGGTAATTGATTTACCGACAGGTTCAACACCATTAGACTTTGCTTATACTATCCACAGTGAAATTGGTCATCGTTGTATCGGAGCAAAAGTCGCAGGGCGGATTGTACCATTCACCTACCAATTACAGATGGGTGATCAAATTGAAGTAATTACACAGAAGAATCCAAACCCAAGTCGAGATTGGTTAAATCCGAATTTAGGCTTTGTGCATACTGCACGAGCGCGAGCAAAGATTCATGCTTGGTTTAAAAAATTAGATCGTGACAAAAATATTCCGGCTGGTCGCGAAATGTTAGAAAGTGAAATGAATCGGATTGGGCTTACCCAAAAACAGATCGAACAGTATGCGTTACCTCGTTATAACTTACGCAATTTAGAGGATCTTTATGCAGGTATTGGTGGCGGAGATATTAAATTAAATCAATTAATTAACTTCCTACAAAGTAAGTTATTAAAGCCATCTGTTGAAGAAATAGATGAAGAAATCCTCAAACATATTTCAAATAAATCAGCGAATAATAGCCAACAACAAAAAGAGAAGAAAAAAGGTCATGTTGTCGTTGAAGGTGTTGGTAATTTAATGCATCATATCGCACGCTGCTGCCAGCCGATACCTGGTGATGATATTGTGGGCTATATTACACAAGGTCGCGGGATTTCCATTCACCGTTCGGATTGTGATCAATTAGCTGAATTACAGGCAGCAAATCCAGAAAGGGTCGTTGAAGCCCTTTGGGGAGATAATTATTCATGTGGTGTACATGTGGGTATTCGTATCATATCAAGTGACCGTAACGGGTTGTTACGTGATATTACAACGGTGTTGGCGAATGAAAAAGTTAGCGTTTTAGGGGTAAGTAGCCGTAGCGATACAAAACGCCAAGTAGCCACGATTGATATGCAAATTGAATTAAATAATGTACAGATGCTAAGTAAGATTCTCTCTCGACTCGCAAAATTAGATGATGTCATTGAAGCGAAACGAATTACCAATTAAGGAATATTATGCAGAAATATACTGGACTTACGCATTTCTTCAAAGCCGCGAAATATTCAATGCAAGGGCTACGTGCAGCATTTAAGCATGAAGCGGCTTTTCGCCATGAAGTCGGGGCGGCAATTATTTTAATCCCATTAGCGTTTTTCTTAGGGAAAAGCAAAATTGAAATTGCAATTATGGTGGCTTCGGTATTGATGGTGTTTGCGATTGAATTACTTAATAGCGGTTTAGAAGCGATTGTCGATCGTGTCGGTAAAGAGTATCACGAACTATCCGGGCGCGCGAAAGATCTTGGATCAGCAGCCGTATTTGTGGCGATGGTAACTTGCGGTTTAGTTTGGTTAATCATTTTATTTGGATAAGTCATGCAGGATTTAGGCACCTCTTTACAACCCTATCACACCTTTGGTGTTGCCGCACAAGCAAAGCAGATTCTACAAATTGAAACCATTGATGAATTATGTAGTACATGGCAGAAAGCCCAAGCTCAACAACTCCCAATCTTATTATTAGGTGAGGGTAGTAATGTTTTGTTTGTTGAGGATTTTGCTGGAATTGTGGTAGTAAATCGCATTAAAGGGATACAGCATCAGCATGATGAGCATTACCATTATTTACAGGTAAATGCTGGAGAAAACTGGCATCAATTAGTCAAATATTGTGTTGCGCGGAATATTGGTGGTTTAGAAAATTTAGCCTTAATTCCAGGATGTGTCGGTTCAGCACCAGTACAAAATATTGGTGCTTATGGCGTGGAACTGAAAGATGTTTGTGAAGCGGTTGATGTGGTAGAGCTAGCAACAGGTAACCAGTTTCGTTTAAACAAGACGGAATGTGAATTTGCTTATCGAGAAAGTGTGTTTAAACATCGTTACTTACATGGTTATGCGGTAGTGGCAGTACACTTTAAATTAGCTAAAGATTGGCGACCAGTATTAACCTATGGCAATCTTTCTGAATTAGCTAAAGAACAAATTACGCCTCAACAGGTTTTCGAGCAAATTTGTTTAACTCGACAAAGTAAATTACCTGATCCAAAACAGATTGGCAGTGCTGGCAGTTTTTTTAAGAATCCTGTGATCTCTAAGGCACAATTTGAGCAGATCTATCAACAATACCCTACCATGCCACATTACCCACAAGCAGATGGTAGCGTGAAATTGGCGGCTGGATGGTTAATTGATCAATGTGGTTTAAAAGGTTATCAAATTGGCGGTGCAGCGGTACATGAGAAACAAGCATTGGTATTAATCAATAAAGCCAATGCAACGGGACAAGATGTCGTGGCATTAGCTCGTTATATTTGTAACCAAGTCAGGGATAAATTTCAGGTTCAGTTATCTCCGGAAGTGAGATTTATCGGTAAACAAGGTGAAGTTACTTTTACGCTAAAGTAACAGCCAACGTGCTGATTAACCTCTAAACTTGAGAAAAAATTTTGATAAATATTGGTTGGATCTCCTCTCACACTTGTGTCAAAACTGATTAGCGACAAGGTAAGTAAGTGTATGAGGAGATAATAGATGTATAACCTCAGTTATTATAGCAACTAAGGCAACGCTTTTTCGCCTAATAGCTCAATCAAGTTCTTCATTAATAAAGATAACTCGCCTGTCATTAACACAAAGTCAGCATCAAAACGTTGTTCAATATCTTCTTTTAAAATATCGTCATTTTTTTCACGCACAACATCGGCAAATTTTACGCGTTTTAACGAAGCATCTTCATTAAGTACAAAAGAGAAATGATTTTCCCAATCTAAAGCCAGCTTAGTGACCACTTTACCGGTAGTTAAATGTCCTTGAATATCTTGTTCATAAAGATCTTGGTTTTTACAACGGATGGTTGATCCAGTATCGAGATCTTTAAACTCTCCCTCTTCTAAACACGTTAGCCATTGTGGTAATTCATCTTTCAGTAACCAGTTAGTCATCGTAGTTGGTAATTCTTCAGCAAACGCAAATGGAATCACGGGTAATGAACCTAATGATTTGCGTAAGAGTGCTAATACATCTTCAGCTCGCTTACTAGAAGCCGCATCAATATAAATTAAATCTTGTGTGGTATCAATCCAGAGTGCTGTGCGTTGATGGCGACTAAAAGCACGCATTAATAACGTTGCGACAACATCGTCTTTTAAGGCTTGTTTTTCGGTTTTTTTCAGCTTGCGTTGTTGTGCGGCTTCTAATTCTTGAACACGATTTTCTAATGTTTCTTTAACCACATTAGTTGGTAAGATTTTTTCTTCTCGATGGGCGACTAATAAAATCTGACCGCCAACACTAAAGTGTAATAATTCACTGGTTGATAAAGGCGATTGCCAGCCAAATTTACTTTGGTCTGCCGAGCCGCAGGAGGTAAATTGGTGTTGAGCAAGATTATTTTGTAAGGCATCTAATGCCCAATCTAATTTCTTTGTTAAACGGTAAACCAGAATATTTTTAAACCAATACATAGGCGTTTCCTTTCATTTATATTATTATACGTCGCGGACAGCGGAAGCTATTGTAACTTGATTAAGAGAGAAAATCTTATGCAACAAAAAAAGATTGCTTTTATTGGTGGCGGCAATATGGCCACTGCTATTGTTTTTGGTTTATTGGCAAAAGGGTATATCGCAGAAAATATTATTGTTTGTGAACACAATCCAGATAAACATCATACGTTTAATGAACGTGGTGTATTTACTACGTTGGTGGCAACAGATGCAGTTCAACAGGCAGATGTAATTTTATTAGCAGTAAAACCACAAAATATGCAGCAAGCCTGCGAGAGTTTTAATCAACTCGATCTAAGTAATAAATGGATTATCTCGATTGCAGCGGGAATTTCGGTAGGCGCATTACAACGTTTTTTGCCAACGGCGAAGCAGTTTGTGCGAGTAATGCCAAATACACCGGCTTTAATTTCTAAGGGAATGTCGGGATTATTTGCAACTAGCAGTGTAACGCCAGAATTTAAAGGATATGCAGGAGAATTATTTGAAGCAGTGGGACAAGTTTGTTGGGTAGATGTAGAAACCGATATCAACACAATTATTGCTGCGTCTGGAAGTAGCCCTGCTTATTTCTTCTTGTTTATGGAAGGCATGCAAAAAGCCTTAATTGAAATGGGATTAAGCGAAGAACAATCTCGTTTATTGGTACAACAATCTGCATTAGGTGCAGCAGAAATGGTGGTCGCCAATTCTCGTACTTCGATTGAAACATTAAGACAACAAGTGACTTCAAAAGGTGGTACTACGGCAGCTGCAATTAATGTATTCCAACAACAACAACTGGAAGTAACGATTAAACAAGCAATGCAAGCAGCGATTGATCGTGCAGAAGAAATGGAGAAATTATTTTGATCAAAGTTCGTTCAGAGTATTGGCTGGTTCTGAATTATCTTGGTTATTTTTGTGCTTATGGAGTATTTGTGCCATTAATTCCAGTATGGTTACAGGCACAATCTTATTCTGATGAAAATATTGCCTTACTATTAGCCTTTGCTTATGTATTCCGCTTTTTGGGCGGAATCTTTTTTTCTAGTCGGATTAAAGATACGGCTTATTTGCCTACAATGTTGCGTCACTTAGCATTAGGTTCAGCAATTGTTATTTTAGCAATGGGGCTGAGTGCATTACATTGGCATTCATTTATTCTAATTTTTATCTTGTTTGGTTTATTTAGTGTATTGAATGGTGCAGGTATGCCATTACAAGATAGTTTGGCAAGCATTTGGAATCAACAAATTGGTTTAGACTATGGGCGGGTACGTTTAACTGGTTCATTAGGATTTGTAATTGGTGTTGTCTGTTTCGGTGGATTAATCAATTATTTAGGTAATGATGCAATTATTTGGGTATTAGGCAGTTTGTTAATTTTATATACCTTGGTGCAATTACCTGTACCCACAGTACTGCCTAAATCAACTCAAGTCCAAACAGAGAATAGCAAAATTAGTTATCGTGATTTATTAAGAGAATCAAATACTTTACGTTTATTAATTGCAGTATCGCTGATTCAAGGATCACACGGTGCGTATTACGCGTATAGTACAATTTATTGGGTTTCCCAAGGAATAAGTATTCAAACCACAAGCTGGTTGTGGGGAATTTCAGTCACAGCTGAAGTTGCATTATTCTTTTTTGCTTCTAGGCTATTTAAGAATTGGAATATTACGGCATTATTTGTGTTAAGTATTAGTGCGGCAATAATTCGTTGGCTCTGTTTCCCATTAATGACAGGGTTTGTTGAGCTTGCCTTACTGCAAACTTTTCACGCATTAACTTATGCAGTCGCTCATTTCGCCACAGTGCGTTATATTTCAGCACAACCTGATACGCATATTGCGAAATTACAAGCACTGTATAATGGTTTGAGCAGTTGTATTGCAGTAGCGCTTCTTACGGCATTATCAGGGGTGTTATATACCTATGCAGCAAGTTATGCATTCTGGGGAATGGCAATCATCGTTGCATTAGCTTTACTTTTCTTACCTAAGTCCCTACCTCGAATTGAGCAAATTGCCCGTTAAATCGGGCATTTGCTTGTATCCAACCCGAGATTTCCCTAACATATAAATCCATATTTAAAATATTTCTTTTTCTTTAACACGTTAATGAGAGGCTATATGTTAGATCAACAAACTATCGATTTGATTAAAGCAACTGTACCCGCATTAGAAGTACACGGTACAACAATTACTAAAACTTTCTATAAAAATATGTTTAACGATCATCCAGAGCTGTTGAACATTTTTAATAAAACCAACCAAAAACAAGGTAAACAACCAACAGCATTAGCGACCACAGTATTAGCAGCGGCAAAACATATTGATAATTTAGGTGCGATTCTTGATCATGTGATTCAAATTGGTCATAAACATAGAGCGTTACAGATTAAGCCAGAACATTATGCGATCGTAGGTAAGCATTTATTAATTGCGATTAAAGAAGTATTACAAGACGCAGCAACACCAGAAATTATTGATGCGTGGGCAAAAGCTTACCAAGTGATTGCAGATGCATTCATCCAAGTAGAACAAAAAATGTATGATGAAGCAGCATGGCAAGATTTCCAACCATTTGAAGTAGTAGGAAAACGTGCAGTAAGTAATGACATTATTGAGTTTACTGTAAAAAATGATGCTATTTTAAATGGATTAATAGTCCAAGCTGGTCAATATATTACTGTTCAAGTCCAACCAAAAGCAGATGATAATTTAGCATTGCGTCATTACTCAATCTGTTCTGTTGATTTAAGTGCTGGATTAAAATTTGCGGTGAAACGTGAAAGTACAGAAGGTATCCCAGGTGTAGTATCTAATTATTTACATGATGAAGTACAAGTTGGCGATAAAATTAACCTTTCTGCCCCAGCAGGTGATTTCTTACTAGAACAAAATGATCGTCCAGTGGTGTTATTGAGTGGTGGTGTTGGTATTACGCCAATTCTTGCGATGTTAGATGCACAAGTAGCGACAAATGCACAACGTCCATTAGTTTGGATCAACGCGACGAAGAATCAAGAAACAGAAGCATTTAAAGCAGAGGTAGCACAATATTTAGCAAAAGCGAATGTTGTTCATGCTGCAACATTATATAGTGCAGATCAACAACGTATTACTGCAGAATATTTAGCAGAACATTTACCAGAAAATGCAGATATTTATTTATGCGGTTCTGTGAGATTTATGGAATCTGTTATTGGATTATTAGAAGGATTAAATCGTCCGCAACAAACTATTCATTTTGAGCCATTTGGGCCGAAGATGAGTTTAATTAAGGTTTGATTATTAGTAAGAGGGGGATGAGTAATCCCCTTTATTTTTATCCACGAGGATGATAGCGAGCGTGTAATTGCTTTAATCGCTCTTTGGCAACGTGGGTATAAATTTGAGTGGTTGAAAGATCACTGTGTCCTAACAACATCTGAACTACCCGCAAATCTGCGCCATGATTGACAAGATGAGTCGCAAAAGCGTGGCGTAACACGTGTGGCGATAATTTATCAGTATCAATATTCGCGCGTACTGCATAATGTTTAATACGATGCCAGAATGTTTGTCTTGTCATTAAGGTACCACGTCGGCTAGGAAACAAAATATCGCTGCTTTGCCCAGATAATAAGACTGTACGTCCATATAGAATAAATTGTTGTACCCAATAGTTAGCTTCTTCCCCCATTGGCACCAATCGTTCTTTATCGGCTTTACCAATAATCCGTACCACGCCTTGTTGTAAATTAATATTGTTGGTGGTTAAGGTAACTAATTCTGTTACCCGTAATCCCGTAGCATACAATAATTCAAGCATTGCTTTATCACGTAACTCCAAAGGATCTTCAGTAGCAGGTGTATTCAATAGATCTGTAACCTGACTTTCAGTTAAATATTTGGGTAAACGTGCAGGTAATTTTGGTGATGATAATAAGGCACAAGGATTATCCGCTCGGTATTTCTCTTGGTATAAATATTGAAACAGTTTGCGTAATGAACTCAACATTCTGGCGTAACTTGTTGCTTTGTAGCCTAAGTCTAAGCGTTCACCGAGAAAAGTTTGTAAATCAAGATATTGCACTCGTTGTAAATCGAGTTGATGTTGTTCCAACCATTGACTAAAAAATTTTAAATCAGAACGATAACTAGCAATTGTATTTTGCGATAAATTTTTACTTAACCAAAGATCGTCAAGGAAAAGGTTGATCAGAGTACTATCTTTCATTGTTCTTTTATTTCAATTAGATGGTTATCAGGTATAATGTACCGCAATTTTGACGGCAAAAATAAACTCTATCGCCATTATCGTTCCCCTGCAAGGCGAGAACTCGATTTTTTTGCGAAAACAGATTTTAGAGTGACCACTATTTGTCGTGTAGCACTTACCAAATCACAGATTTGGTATGGCTTCTATTTTTAAAAATTTTATAAATTTATACATTTGAGGACTATTTTATGGCGCGTTCACAATGGGGATCTCGCTTGGGCTTTATTTTGGCTTCAGCTGGGTCAGCAATTGGTCTTGGGGCAGTATGGAAATTTCCTTATGTTACTGCGACACAAGGTGGCGGTGCATTTTTATTAATTTATCTTTTTATTTGCTTAACTCTAGGCTTAATTTTGATGTCCACAGAAATGGCAATCGGGCGAGCAACACATCTTGGACCTATTGGTGCATTTCGGAAATTAGGCAATAAGAAATGGACAATTATTGGCATTATGGGGGTATTAGTCGCATTTCTGATCCTCTCGTTTTATAGTGTGGTGGGCGGCTGGACGGTTGCTTATCTTGTTAAGGCGGTAACGGGTGGTATTGCGAACTCGACGGATCCAACTAGTAACGGTAAGCTTTTTACTGATTTTATTACCAATCCTTTGCAACCATTAATCTATCATTTTATCTTTGGCTTTTTAACGCTATTTACGGTGGTATCAGGGGTAGAAAAAGGCATAGAACGTATCTCTAAATATTTAATGCCAATTTTATTAATTCTTATGTTGGTGCTAATTGGTCGTGCAATTTCTCTGCCTGGTGCGATAGAGGGAATTAAATTTTTCTTACTGCCTGATTTTAGCAAAATTACCGGAACAACTTGGTTAGAGGCATTAGGTTTAGCCTTCTTCTCTTTATCACTAGGTATTGGGATTATGATTACTTATGGTTCGTATGTTGGGCCTGAAGCAAAATTGGTTAGCTCTTCTGTTTGGGTTATCTTATTAACATTATTAACCTGTATTTTATCAGGATTAATGGTATTGCCAGCAGTTTTTGCATTTGGCTTTGAACCGGGTGCTGGTCCAGGTTTAACCTTTATTACAATGCCAGCTGTGTTTGCGAGTATGCCATTTGGGCATTTATTAGCGAGTTTGTTTTTTGCATTGTTGTTGGTTGCGGCATTAACATCATCCATTTCATTATTGGAAGTTCTAGTGAGTTTCTTGATTGATGAGTTCAAATTACATCGCTTAAAAGCGGGGATCATCTCCTTTGCCTTATTCTTCTTATTAGGGGTAACGGCCTCGCTTTCTTTAGGTGATTGGAGTGGTTATACCATTTTTGGTTACAACATTTTCGATGCCTTAGACAAATTAACGCAAAACATCTTAATGCCTTTAGGTGAGATCTTCTTAACCTTATTTGTTGCTTGGTGGCGTTGGGATAAGATTAAAGTGCAACTTGGTGCAGCGAATTCAGGTTGGTTAGTATTATTGCGTTTAGCCTTGGGTGTGATTATTCCATTGATTATTTTTGCGATCTTCTTACAAGGGATTCTTGGTTAAAAATAATTCCAATAAAACGGTTGAGTTTTGTTGGAATACTCTTTATACTGCCCCTCCAGTGCCTACACTGGAAAGATAGAAATGCAAAGTTATACAACAAACAGAATGGAAAAAGCGGTTTACTCACAAGTGGTAAAATTAAGCCCATTATTGTTTGTTATTTATTTTTAAAAATCCTCATTATTGAGGATTTTTTTTTGCCTGCAATTTACCTTCCAGAGTGATGTTTACTTAAATTAACTGCAAAACTGGAGCAATTTCGATGAACCATATTCGTACCTTTAAGGCCTATGTGCGTGATGAAATTATTAAAAAAGGCGGTTGGGTAAATTCTCATGCTCATGCTGACCGTGCATTTACAATGACACCAGAAAAAATGCATATTTATCATAATAGTAATTTGCAGCAAAAATGGGATTTAGTTGATGAAGTGAAACGTAATTCTTCAGTAGAAGATTATTATGCACGTTTTAGTCAAGCGATTGAGTTGATGATTTCACAAGGGGTGACGGCATTTGGTACATTTGTT
This sequence comes from Gallibacterium faecale, assembly GCF_027920745.1. Classification (NCBI taxonomy): domain Bacteria; kingdom Pseudomonadati; phylum Pseudomonadota; class Gammaproteobacteria; order Pasteurellales; family Pasteurellaceae; genus Gallibacterium; species Gallibacterium faecale. The sequence continues at coordinate 44,673 of NZ_JAQIBB010000068.1, forward strand.
GATATTGACCCAATTTGTGAAGATCGCGCAATTATCGCTGCACATAAAGCCAGAGAAGTATATAAAAATGATATTGTGCTGAAATTTGCCAACCAAACCTTAAAAGGTGTAATTGATCCCGTAGCAAAATATTGGTTTGATCTTGGTTCAGAGATGGTTGATATCATTGGTGGGTTACCGTATCGAGATGAATTAGATTATGGTAAAGGCCTTGAAGCAATGGATATCTTAATGGATAAAGCCAAATCATTAGGTAAAATGCTGCACGTTCACGTCGATCAATTTAATACCCCAAAAGAAAAAGAAACAGAACAGCTTTGTGATAAATCTATTGAGCATGGTATGGAAGGGCGAGTAGTGGCGATTCATGGTATTTCCATTGGTGCTCATTCTCGAGAATATCGTTATCAACTCTATGAAAAAATGCGTAAGGCAAAAATGATGATGATCGCTTGCCCAATGGCGTGGATTGATAGTAACCGTAAAGAAGACTTAATGCCTTTCCATAATGCACTGACACCAGCAGATGAAATGATTCCAGAGGGGATTACGGTTGCGATTGGTACTGATAATATTTGTGACTATATGGTGCCATTATGTGAAGGTGATATGTGGCAAGAGTTGAGCCTACTTTCTGCGGGGTGCCGTTTTCCACATTTAGAAGCGATGGTGGATATTGCGAGTGTGAATGGTCGTAAGGTATTAGGTTTAGAGCCTTATTGATAGTTGTATAAAGTAAAAATATGGGGTGGTTGTTAATTGGTGTTATCAGTCAGAGCCTAGTTTTTTATAAAAAGGATAATTTTTTATGTGTACATTAATGCAGAAAGATGTGTTAATTGAATTAGTAGCAAATGCTCAAGCCATTGTCACTAAATGTGTTGATGTAAATTCGCCTTTAACTGATGATGAAATAAAATTAGGTAAGATTAGAGATTTCCTTTATAGCACTTCTCCAGAAGATATTTCTTACACATCACTTATTAATGAAGTAAGAACTATTCAACAAAAATTTGAACCTCAAAGTCCGCATGTAGTGAATGATTATGATGTAGATGAAGATGTAGTTGCTCAATTTCCAATGGTCTGGCGTAAAGTATTATCAGAGAGTGCTGTTTCTTCTCAAGCTCAACCTTATGGCATTTTGTTAGGTGGGCAGCCAGGGGCGGGTAAATCTTATGGCACCATGCAAATCAAAAAACGTTTGCAGAATAATGTGTTAATTATTAATGGTGATGAATTTAGACCATATCATAGTCAATATCACCAAATTTATAAAAAATATGGTAAAGATGCACCAAAATATACAGCAGATTTTGCTGGGAAAATGGTAGGTAAAGTAAGAGATAAAGCAATCCAAGAACGTTTTAATATATTAATTGAAGGTACATTTAGAACGATTGAAACGCCAATTAAAAGAAATCAATAATTTTAGGGAATATGGTTACCAAACCGAGATAATTATTTGTACTTGCCCAAAAAATCTGAGTTGGGAAAGTACAGTTATACGAGCAAAAGAACTAGAGTTAGTTGGGATTCAACCGAGATATGTTGCTAAAGATCACTATGATCTTGTTGTCACAAAATTAGCAGAAAATGTTGAAAAAGTGCTAAAGGAAGCTCAAGTTTCTCATTTAGAAGTGTACTCTAGAGAGGGTAAGCTATTTGATTCCTATACTGATTCTATAATGAGCTTAGCTGAGTGTATAAATAAAGAATTAAACCGTAAATAAGTGTTTGAATATGGGAAAATCAGATAAAGTGTAATTCAAACACTTTTTACTTTCCATAAACAAAACAATGCCAATAACGTTAAAACAGAACAAAAATAGAACGTATCATAATAGCTATAAGCACCACCAATAAACCCAGCTATTGGACCGCCAACAATCCAGCTACTTTTCGCACTATTAGTAAATAACGTTGTTGCCGAACCTAATTGAGATGGCATTAAATCTTGAAAATAGGTCATTCCTATGGAAGCCAAAATACCGATTAAAATGGCGTTTAATAGTTGTAAACAAACTAATCCCCAAGTAGAAGTAACGACCAAGAGTAAAGGATAAAAGATTACACCACAGAGTAGAGCAACAATCATTAAGTGTTTTTTGGCAACAAATTTACTTAGCCAACCGGCAATAATCATCACAGGAATTTCTAATCCAGCAGCAGTTCCCATCAGAAAACCTGCTAAATTTTCAGGCAAATGTAATTGTGTTGTAATGTATAACGGCATATTAATCAAATACATACTATTACAACTAAAGATAATGACTAAGGTTAAAGAGAGATAAATAACCGATGTTTTATTTTGTTGTGGTGCTTGAGGTAATGCAGTCGTTTTTGTACTTTTTTGTTGTGTGTCATTAAGTGGTGGTAAGAGAAAACGTCCGCAACATCCACTTAATAGAAATGTTGCCGCACCAATTAAAAAGAGAAATGTGAATCCTTTATTAATGGCTAACCAGAAAGCCAATGGCGGGCCAATAATCCACGCTAAAGAAATTTGTGCCCGCATAATCGACATAAACATCACAGTTTGGCGTTGTTTACGATTAGCATATTCACGGGCAAAAGCGAAAATTTGTGGATTAGACGCTGATCCTAAACCAAAGAGTGTGACTGCTAGGGTGAGCAGTACCCAATAGTTACGGCTATATGCAAAAATGACATATCCGCCTGCTGCCATAATGCAGCATAACAAAATTAACCAACGGCGATCAGCGAGTCGATCTGAATAAAAACCGATGACTTGCCCTAATACAATGCCAACTAATGCATTTACAGCAAAGAAAATCCCCACAGCAAAAGATGAAACTTGTACTTCTTTGGCTAAAAAAAGGCTCATCACGGGGAGTTGAAAAGCAGAACCTATACCGGTTAAGAAAGCCATAAATAGAAAAGCAAAAGTCACTCTTTTCAATGTAGTTGGTGTAGTATTTTGTGTTGTCGCTGTTGATGTTGGTGTCATAATAAAATAGCCCCTGCGGAACAGGGGCAAACAGATTAATTATTAAGAAAAGTGTTTATTGATTATAAAACGTCACGGCAGTTTAAGTCGTGGTAAGCTTCTTCTAAACGAGCAACCATTGACTCTTCACCTTTACGTAACCATACACGTGGATCGTAGTATTTCTTATTCGGTGCATCAGGGCCTTCTGGGTTACCTAATTGACCTTGTAAGTAAGCTTCGTTTTTCTTGTAGTATTGTAGGATACCGTTCCAAGTTGCCCATTGAGTATCAGTATCAATGTTCATTTTTACAACACCGTAAGAAACTGCTTCTTGAATCTCTTCGTGAGTTGAACCTGAACCACCGTGGAATACATAAGAAACTGGTTTGTCAGTAGCTAAACCATGTTTTGCTTTAATGTAGTCTTGGCCTTTTTTAAGGATAACTGGAGTAAGTTTTACATTACCTGGTTTATAAACACCGTGTACGTTACCGAATGCAGCTGCGATAGTGAAACGTGGGCTAATTTTTGATAATTCAGTATAAACTAAATCGATTTCTTCTGGTTTTGAATAAAGATCCATTGGGTCACGATCAGAATTATCTACACCATCTTCTTCACCACCAGTAATACCTAATTCCATTTCTAAGGTCATACCGATTTTGTCCATACGAGCAAGGTATTTTTTACAAATTTCGATATTTTCTTCTAATGGTTCTTCTGAAAGGTCAAGCATATGAGAAGAGAAAAGTGGTTTACCAGTTTCAGCAAAATGTTTTTCACCAGCTTCTAATAAGCCATCGATCCATGGAAGAAGTTTTTTCGCAGCGTGGTCAGTGTGTAGAATAACTGGAACGCCATAGTGTTCAGCTAATGCATGAACGTGTTTCGCACCAGCAATAGCACCAAGTACATCAGCGCGTTTGCCTTCAGGTAATTTAATGCCTTTACCTGCGTAGAAAGAGGCTCCACCGTTTGAGAATTGAATAATTACAGGCGCTTTTACACGAGCAGCTGTTTCTAATACTGCATTGACAGAATCTGAGTTTACGCAGTTTACTGCAGGAATCGCAAAATTCTTTTCTTTTGCAATAGCGAAAACTTTTTGTACTTCATCACCAGTTAATACACCTGGTTTTACGAAATCGAAAATTTTAGACATAGTATTTTCCTATTTTAAGTGGAGAAGAGAGAGGGAATTACTCCTCTCTCTAAGAAAGATGATTAACCTTTTGCTCTTTGTTCAAGAATTTCTACTGCTGGTAATACTTTACCTTCAACGAATTCAAGGAACGCACCGCCACCAGTTGAGATATAAGAGATTTTATCTGCGATACCGAAAAGATCGATCGCTGCTAATGTATCACCACCACCTGCGATAGAGAACGCATCACTTTCTGCGATAGCACGCGCAACAATTTCTGTACCTTTACGGAAGTTAGGGAATTCAAATACACCTACTGGACCATTCCAAAGAATAGTTTTTGCACCACGGATGATTTCAGCGATTGCTTCTGCTGATTCATCCCCTAAATCCATAATTTCTTCATCATCAAGAACTTCAGTTGCTTTTTTCACAGTTGCTGGTGCAGTTTCAGAGAATTCTTTACCAACACGAACATCAGTTGCTACAGGAATATCGCAACTTGCCATTAAACGTTGTGCTTCAGGAATTAAATCTTTTTCATAAAGAGAAAGACCTACATTGTTACCTTGCGCTGCCACGAAAGTATTTGAAATACCGCCTCCCACAACAAGTTTATCAGCGATTTTTGCAAGAGAATCTAAAACAGTTAATTTAGTTGATACTTTTGAACCACCAACCACAGCAACCATTGGACGTTGTGGATTTTTCAATGCTTTGCCTAACGCTTCTAATTCGTTAGAAAGTAATGGGCCCGCACAAGCGATAGGTGCGAATTTTGCCACGCCGTGGGTTGATGCTTGCGCACGGTGTGCAGTACCGAATGCATCCATTACAAACACATTGCAGAGTGCTGCATATTTTTGTGCTAAATCGTCAGCGTCTTTTTTCTCACCTTTGTTAAAGCGAACGTTTTCTAACACAACCAATTCATTTGGAGCAACTTCAACGCCATCAAGATAATCTTTTGCTAAACGAACAGGAACATCAAGAAGATCGTTTAGGTAATCTACAACAGGTTGTAAAGAGAATTCAGCGTTATATTCGCCTTCAGTTGGACGACCAAAGTGAGAAGTTACCATCACTTTTGCGCCTTGTTCTAATGCTAATTTGATTGTTGGAAGAGATGCTTTAATACGAGCATCGGAGGTGATTTTGCCATCTTTAACAGGAACATTAAGGTCTGCACGAATAAGAACACGTTTACCTGCAAGATCAAGATCGGTCATTTTAATTACTGACATTTTAAGCCCTCTTAAAAGTTAAATAGGAGTGATTTTTAGATTCAAAAGAATGAAATCATTATAACAGCTCATTGCAATAAAAGCGTGGTCTAGATCAAATTTATTTTGACTAGTTTCTGATTTATTTTTATAGATAAAATAAATTACTAAAAAAAGCAATTATAAAAATAGAAGGAACCATGTAAAATAAGCCACTTTTGCGAACTTACTTCCTTTTAAAATTATGGCGTTATTAATAACAGATAAATGTACCAACTGCGATATGTGCGAACCAGAGTGTCCAAATCAAGCGATCTCAATGGGGGATGAGATCTATGTGATCGATCCTGCGTTATGCACAGAATGTGTTGGGCATTATGAAACGCCAACCTGCCAAAAGGTTTGTCCAATTACAAATTGCATCACAAAAGATCCACTGCATGATGAAAACCAAGATGAACTTTGGGAAAAATTTGTTCTGATTCATCATGCTGAGAAGTTATAAATTAGAAAAAAGATAAAAATAACATTTCTTTTTTAGATAAATTCTAACGATTGTTGAAATAATCCGTAAAAGTGTTTGAAAAGGGTAGTGTTTATTGAATAATAAGCGCCGTTACTTTTTTGGAAGAGAATTTATCATGAAAAAATCATTTATTTTACAACAACAAGAAATTAGCTTTGTGAAGAACACATTCACAGCAAAATTAGCAGAACATTTGGGATTAGTTGAAGTTCAAGGGCCAATCATCAGCCAAGTTGGCAACGGGATTCAAGACAATTTATCAGGTAAAGAGAAAGCAGTACAAGTTAAAGTCAAACAGATTGAAGGGGCTGTATTTGAAGTTGTGCATTCATTAGCGAAATGGAAACGCCATACTTTAGGACGTTTTGATTTCAAACCGGGCGAAGGGTTATTTGTGCATATGAAAGCATTACGCCCAGATGAAGATTCTTTAGATCGTACTCACTCTGTTTATGTTGATCAATGGGACTGGGAACGTGTAATTCCAGAAGGATTACGGACTCTGGCTTATTTAAAAGATACTGTGCGTTCGATTTATCGTGCCATTCGTGAAACAGAAGCATTAGTCGAACAACATTTCCATATCCCTGCGACTTTACCGAAAGAGATTACCTTTGTTCATTCAGAAGATTTGGTAAAACGTTTCCCAAATATGAGTGACAAAGAACGTGAAAATGCAATTTGTAAAGAGCACGGAGCTGTATTCTTAATTGGGATTGGTGGCAAATTATCTGATGGTAAGCCACATGATGTACGTGCGCCTGACTATGATGACTGGACAACTGTGTCAGAAGGTGATTACAAAGGTTTAAATGGCGATATTTTAGTATGGAATGAACAACTTGGTACTGCATTTGAATTATCATCAATGGGCATTCGAGTAGATGAAGCTGCATTACGCCGTCAATTAGCGATTACGGGCGATGAAGACCGTTTACAATTTGCATGGCACCAAGATTTAGTTAACGGCAAATTACCGCAAACTATTGGTGGTGGGATTGGGCAATCTCGTATGGTAATGTTCTTATTACATAAAAAACATATCGGTGAAGTTCAATCAAGTGTATGGCCACAACAAGTGTTAGATGAGTTTGAAAACATTCTGTAACTCAATTTAGTTATTGTTTTGGGTGAAAACCGCTTAATTCCTTATGGGATTAAGCGGTTTTTTCTTACCTATTGAGTAGCAGAGAGAATATCTTTTCTAAAAATCTTCTTTTTTTACTTTTTTAATATATTGATTTTTATGTGTTTTTTTATTTTTAGCTAATTTTATTAAATTATTGTGAACAAAATCACAAATTTTCTAATGTAATAAGCTTGCCCCCCCCCCCGGAAAATTTTATATACTTTGCGCGCCTATTAACTTATTGAAAGGAAATTTACAAAAATGAAAAAACTAATTTTAACAACATTAATTGCGGCTGGTTTAGGTATTACCGCGCAAGGGGCTTTTGCTGTAAATGGTGTCGCAGGAGTTGCAAATTTAGAAAGTGGTGCAACGGTTACAGATACTAATGCTGATGGTATTGTACAAATTCAAGGTTTAGTAGTTGATACTACTTGTACTATCACTGGTAATGCAGGGCAACACGTTAACCTTGATTTACCTAAAGTACAAGCTTCAAAATTAGCTCAACAAGGGGCTAAATTAGGAGAGAAATCTTTTGAAATTAAATTAAGCGATTGCCAGAATTTAGGGGATATTACTAAAGCTAGAGCTTATTTTTTAGATAATACTTCTTATGTTAATGATAATGGTCGTTTAATAAATCAACTTTCTAGTGGTGATGCTGCTACCAAAGTAAGTATAGAATTGTTGAATAGTGATGATTCAGTCATTAATCCTAAACTAAGAGAAAGTCAAAGTTCTAACAGTTTTAACATAGTAGATAACGCAGCAATATTAAAATATAAAGCGCGTTATTATGCAGAAGCAGCTAATGTTACAGCAGGGAAAGTATTAGCAAAAGTTGAATATTATATTGAATATCAATAATTAACTTTTTGGGCAGCCAGTTGCTGCCCAATTTCTTCTGTCTTGCCTAAGGTATTTCTATGTTAAAAAAACTATTATTGCTTGCCGGTGGTTTATGGCTAGCAACGACTAGCTATGCCAATATTGTGATTACAGGTACACGGATTATTTATCCGGCGAATCAAAAAAATGTCAGTGTACAACTTTCCAATGCGGGTGATGAGCCAGCATTAGTTCAAGCGTGGATTGATAATGGTGATCCTCATGCTGCACCAGAACAGATTAAAACTCCATTTGTGATCACACCACCGATTTCTCGAGTTGATGCCAATAAAGGACAAACGTTACGTGTCACTTATACGGGCGAACCTTTACCGAATGATCGTGAGTCAATTTTCTATTTCAATATTTTAGATATACCGCCTAATCCAAAAGATAAAAGTAAAAATTACCTACAGGTTGCGATTCGTAGTCGAATTAAATTGTTTTTCCGTCCAACGAACTTAAAAGTTTCACCAGAAGAAGCGTATAAACAGGTGGAATGGCGTGCACAAGGGAAACAACTGATCGCAAATAATAACACGCCTTATTTTATTACTTATAGTGATATAGCAGTTACACAAGGAAGCCGTAAAGTGAAAGTACTCAATTCAACAATGATTTCCCCATTTTCTCAAGCAACCTTTAATTTAACGCAAGCGGTTTCTGCAACTGGTTCAGTAGAGTGGACTGTGATTAATGACTATGGTGGCAGACCAACTGGTAATAGCAAATTATTCTAAAGGATGGGATAAAACTATGTATCGACTAATGCCAACAGCATATAGATTCAGTTTAAATAGCCTTTACTTAGCCTTACTGAGTAGTTTGGCAGTAGCAGCCTATGCGGATGAGTATGCCGAATTTGATGCAGGTTTTTTGCGTAGTGGTAAAGATAAAGATGCGATTGATATTAGCCGATTTAGTTATAGCAATCCAACTCCAGCGGGAGAATATGTTGCCGATGTTTATTTAAATAATGATTTTCGAGGCCGGATTAATTTACGGTTTGCTGAAGTGCCAGAACAGAATAGAACGGCGGTGTGTGCTACGCAAGATCTGTTAGCGATTTTAGATTTCAAAGATAAGGCATTTACTGGGAAGCAACAGAGTGAAAAGGCCGAGTGTGTGTTTTTACCGGAGCAAGTACCAGAGGCAAAAATTAACTTTGATGTTGCGGAATTACGCTTAGATGTAGATGTGCCACAAGCTTTTATTACCCAACGACCGCGAGGTTATATCTCCCCAGCTCAATGGCAAACTGGCGTGCCAGTGGCGTTTGTCCGTTATGATGCGTCACACTACCGTTATCGTTATGCAGATATGGAATCTCGGCAAACCTATTTAGGAATTGATGCGGGAATTAACCTATTCGGTTGGGCATTTCGTCATCGTGGTTCGCAAAGTTGGGATCAGCAACAGCGATTACCTTATCAAAGTATTTCAACCTACGCCCAGCATGATGTCGCCGCCTTACGAGGGCAGTTTACTATTGGTGATTTTTATACCAGTGGTTCATTAATGGATAGTATCTCGATTCGAGGTATCCAATTAGCGTCTGATGATCGAATGTTAGCCAGTTCAGTGCGCGGTTATGCGCCTATTATTCGTGGTGTGGCGAATAGTAATGCGAAAGTCAGTATTCGCTAAAATGGCAGTTTATTGCGTGAAGTGACGGTACCATCTGGACCTTTTGAAATTGATGATCTTTATCCAACCGGATATGGTGGTGATATTGAAGTGGAAGTTTTAGAAGCCAATGGTGAAAAACGCTCATTTACTATTCCTTATACTGCAGCAGCACAGTTAGTTCGTCCAGGATATAGTCGTTATCAACTTGCAGGAGGACGTTATCGTTATGGTAATGAAGTCTTTGATGTCAATGTTGGTCAGGCGACGAGGCAATATGGTTTGACCAATAATATTACTTTGAACTTGGGTGGGATATTCGCCAAAGATTACCATGCTGAATTAGTTGGGCTTTCATTTAATACACCAATCGGTGCTTTTGCGACCAATGCAACTTTTTCGACAGCAAAATTTAATGAAATCGATGACAAATATAAAGGATATAGTCTTTATGCTAGTTATAACACGCGCCTAGAACCAACGGATACTAATGTCACGTTAGCGGCTTATCGTTATTTGTCACGGGATTATTATAGTTTGCAGGATGTAATTTTAGCGAATTATCGGGATTTTGCTGAAGAAAAAGGAATTCGTTTACCTTTTAGTCGTTACTGCCCCAAAAATCAATTCCAGCTTTCAATTAGTCAATCATTAAAAGAGGGTTGGGGCTCTGCTTATCTCACAGGTAGTACTTATACCTATTGGGGTACAGATGAAAAGCAACATGAATACCAAATTGGTTATAGCAATTCTTATAAAGGACTGAATTATAGCCTTTCTTTCTCTCAATCAAAAAATAGTATGGGGGAAGATGATAGACGAGTTTATCTTAGCCTTTCCTTATCGTTGGGTAGCGGTATCAATTCAGCCTATCTTTCCCAAAGTTTAAATTATAGTAAGGTGAGTGGTTATTCTGGTTATACCTCGCTATCTGGCTCTTTAGGTGAAGATCGACAGTATAGTTATAGTGTTTCTGCAAGTAAGCAACAACAAGGCAACAGTAATCTTTCATTGAGTAACAGCTATTCAGGTTCGTTAGCACAAGTAAATGCGTCTTGGAGCCGAGATAATCAAAGTAATCAACAACTCTCTTTTGGTGTATCGGGTGCGGTAGTAGCACATCCGAAAGGGATTACTTTATCCAACTCGCTTGGTGATAGTTTTGCAATTATTCATGCAGAGGGTGCAGCAGGGGCAAAAATTAATGGCGCTATTGGTAATCAAATTGATTACTTTGGTAACGGTATTGTGCCGTATCTCCAACCTTATAGTGTGAATTATGTTGGGCTAGACAGTAATAATCTGCCGGATTCAGTTGAGCTATCTGCTACAGAACAACAAGTGATTCCACGTGCTAATCAGGCGATGTTGGTAGATTTTGCTACTACGGTGGGTTCGGTGGTGTTCTTTGAATTGACAGACACAGATAACTTACCACCATTAGGCACGGAAGTGTTTGATCAAAATAATCAAGCGATTGGTGTTGTTGCACAAGGTGGCAAAATTTATACCCGAGGCGTTGCGAAATCAGGTGAGTTGCATATTCGCTGGGGTGATAAACAGTGCCGTGCGGAATATACGATTCCAGAGCAAGAGAGTAATGATCAAATGTTAATAGTGCCGATACGGTGTCGCTTTGAGTGAGATAAATATAATGAGAAGAAATAATATTTTTCTAGGCATAGTATGTCTGTTTATATCTGGACAAGGGCTAGCTGCTATTCCTAATACTATTGAGGTGGAAGGGAATCGAACAGGTTCAACAATTACTTATACAGGTACTATTTCAAAAAATGTTAAAGCAGATTTATGTAATAATAGAGATAGTGACTATGGATATTGGATTGAAATAAAGTATGACAATAATAAGCAGGATGAAAGTGTATTTCAGGAGAATTACTTTGTTGATTCTATCAATGTTTCTAGTGGGGCAGGTGGGACAAAAATTATTCAGGGAAATTGGTCTACTAATCAGACAATAAAAGTGGCTGAGACTGATGATGAATTATCAATTCAGGTTCAATTCGATAGAAAAATAGCAACAATTACGAAAGCTACCCCTAGTATTGATGGTAAACCAATACTGGATATGACATTCGTTTGTTGGAGAAAAACAGGAGAAAATTCATCTGCTCTTGGATCAGGTGGCGGTGTAGCAAACGGTGATCTAGGGGAAATAAACAATAATTTATCAAAAGATGTGGCTCCTATTGGTTGGCGAGTAAAACTTGTTTCAAAAAATAATCTGACATTTTCTAATACTTGCAGATTATTATCTGCACCAACTAGGACTATCAACTTACATCAAGCGAGGACAATAGACTTAAATCAAGGTAAAGAAGTATCAGGAGGAACATTTGATGTAGCACTAGATTGTAATCAATCTGATGTATCAGATGCTTATATTTCTTTTACAGATGCGAATAATTCGACGAATAATACACAAATTTTAACACTGGATAACACTTCAACTGCCACAAATGTAGGGTTAAAAGTTTATGAAGAGGGGGATACGAGTAGTGCAATAAGATATGGTATAGCGACATCTCCATTTGCATCTATAAGTGATAATAATGTACGCCGCTTTGCTACATCAATACAAGGATTACCAACGGTAAAAAAATCTTATAAAGTTTATTATGTAAAAACACCTCAAAGCAGTAGTTCTACTGCTGGTTCGGTCAATGCTAAATTAATTTACAATTTATATTACCAATAACCCTCAACGAAAATGTCGGACAACCTCCGACATTTTTATTGGGTAACCTGCTACTGTTTAATCGTTTTTTTGATTTTGATTCAAAAAAATTAGATTTTCTATATTCAATTCTATTGTGTTGTGCTACTTTTATTGCCGTTTTGTGTTTCATTTATATAGGAAGGAAAGTGTAATGAAGTGGATTTTACAACCTCAAGCTGTGTTTAGTGCGTCACCAGTTGTGCCGGTAATGGTGATTAAAAAATTAGAAGATGCTTTACCAATGGCAAAAGCGTTACAAGCAGGTGGCATTAATGTATTTGAGATTACTTTACGTAGTTCAGTGGCATTAGATGCAATTAAATTATTAAGTAAAGAAGTGCCAGATGCGTTAGTGGGTGCGGGCACAGTATTATCAGCTGAACAATATGATCAAGCAGTAGCAGCAGGGGCAAAATTTGTGATTTCCCCGGGGGCAACACCAGCCTTATTAAAACACGCAGCAGCGAGTGATGTTGCATTAATTCCAGGAACAGCAACGCCATCAGAAATGATGCAAGCATTAGAACTTGGTTATGATCACCTTAAATTCTTCCCAGCAGAAATTAATGGTGGTGCGCCAGCATTAAAAGCGATTTCCGCTGCATTACCACAATTAAGTTTTTGCCCAACTGGCGGTGTTTCACCAAAAAATGTGGCGAATTATCTTGCTGTTGATTGTGTTAAAACCATTGGTGGTTCTTGGATAATTCCAAATGATGCTGTTGCAGCAGGCGATTGGGCTAAAGTAACAGAATTAACAGCAGAAGCGGTTGCCTTAGTGAAAAGCTTACGCGGTTAAGTTTGATTTATTGTATTGAATAAAGATTCCCTCGTATCAGAATAGCTGAACGAGGGAATTTTTTATTAGTGAGATAAACGATTAATGGCGTTAGCCACTTCTTGATCTTGGTGAATTTCTTTCACCGCATCGTCAAATGCTTGACCTAGCACTTTTTGGATTTCTTCTGTTTTCGCAGTGAAAGCACCTTCTTGTGAACGGCGTGTTTCGATATTTTTACTGTATTCACCTTTAGCGCTTTGCACTTGGATGGTTAATTGAACTGAGGCATCAACTTTATAACGTACATTACCTTGGTTCACATTCGCATAGAACTGTTTAATGTTTACTGTAACATTAGCTGGTGCATTGCCCGGTAATACACGGAAACCTTTACTATTTAAGTCTTGTTGCAATGATTGTTGGAATAACTCTGCAACTGAAGGTTGTGCGTAAACAGGGAATAATTGACCATTATTTGTATATTGTGAAACCGCTTGGTTTGCACGTAAATCACGTGAAGCAACACTCACACTGCTTGTTTGGTTTTGGGTATTAAATGGACCAACAGCAGCAGGTGGATTGAAGGTAATAGTGTTTGGTGGGGTTTGACAACCAGCAAGTGCGAAACTGGCAATGACAATACTGGCGAGAGATAAGCGTTTTAATGTTTTGTACATAATTCGTTTTCCTATTTATTCGTTGTAAGGTTTATGAGATGAAAGACATCGTATAAAATAGCGAATATTTATATAAATTACAGCATTAGTCAAAAGAAATTATGAGTAAACAGCAACAAATTACCGATTTATTACAGCAGGAATTATCCCCGATTTATTTAGAAATTATTAATGAAAGTCATATGCACAGTTCTGGTAAAGGTAGTGAATCTCACTTTAAGATTATTTTAGCCAGTGAACGTTTTAGTGGGATGCGAGCAGTTGCACGGCACCGCTTAATTTATCAGTTGTTAGCAGAGCAACTGGCTGCTGGCGTCCATGCTTTGGCATTACATCTTTATACACCAGAAGAGTGGCAAAATTTATCAGCTGTACCAGCCTCACCAAATTGTATGGGACACGGTAAGTAATCTACTTCTAAAGTAGTATTTGTTTGATTTTTCGAGATAAATTTCAAGTAGTTTTCTTGAAAAATATCAAATTTTTCACATTTTTTTCAAAAATAAGAGCCATTGACTAGAATTAATAGGGTAGTTTTGGTTAGAATAAACCGTTTTATATATCCTTGTTCACGTCTTGCAATTATTAATTATTTAATTCATTGTTTTGGTTAATGATTTTAACCTGAACAAGGATTTTTACAGATTTGAGTTTTAAATTTAAGTGGACAGTGTAATCATTGATTAATGTTTTGTGAGAGATTATCACTTTGATTTGAAAAGAGAAATTGTGGGTTCTCTAACAAAATTATGCGCATTAAGATAGATGATTTGCTTGAAACTACTCAAACGAGAGATCACTACAATTTGATATTGTAGTGATCGTTATGTTTAACCCAACGAAAAGTAGTGCAAACGATATGATTACAATTAAAAAAGGCTTGGATCTTCCTATTGCTGGGAAGCCAGCACAAGTAATCCACGATGGAGCTACCATCTCTGAAGTTGCCGTACTTGGCGAAGAATATGTTGGTATGCGTCCTTCGATGAAGGTGCGTGAGGGTGATGTAGTAAAAAAAGGTCAGGTGCTTTTTGAAGATAAAAAGAATCCGGGTGTTGTTTTTACTGCGCCAGCCTCAGGAACGGTAACTGCGATTAATCGTGGTGCTAAGCGTGTTTTACAATCTGTTGTGATTAAGCTAGAAGGCGACACAGAGGTTACTTTTGCTAAGTATAGCGTTGATCAATTAGCGACGCTTACTGCTGAACAAGTCAAACAAAATTTAATTGAGTCTGGCTTATGGACAGCATTCCGCACTCGTCCATTTAGTAAAATTCCTGCAGTAGATAGTAAACCAAGTTCTATTTTTGTTAATGCAATGGATACTAATCCATTAGCAGCAGATCCAGCAGTTGTGATTAAAGAAAATGCAGAAGCGTTTCAACATGGTTTAACTGTATTAAGCCGTTTACATGAAGGAACGCTTTTTGTATGTAAAGCAGCTGGTGCATCAGTACCTAATGTAAATGCAGCAAATGTGCGTGTTGAAGAGTTTTCTGGGCCACATCCTGCTGGTTTAAGTGGTACTCATATTCACTTCTTAGATCCTGTTAGCATCAATAAATTTGTTTGGTATATCAATTACCAAGATGTGATTGCGATCGGTAAATTATTCACCACAGGTGAATTAAGCGTTGAACGCATCATCTCTTTAGCAGGTCCACAAGTCAAAAATCCTCGTTTAGTTCGTACTCGTTTAGGTGCGAATCTTAGTCAATTAACTGCGGGGGAATTGGCAGACGGTGAAAATCGTGTCATCTCTGGTTCTGTGCTTAACGGTACAATTGCAACAGGCCCTGTTGCTTATTTAGGTCGTTATCACCAACAAGTTTCTGTGATTGCAGAAGGCCGTGACAAAGAATTCTTAGGCTGGATTATGCCAGGTGCGAATAAATTCTCTATTACTCGTACTGTATTAGGCCATTTTGGCAAGAAACTCTTTAACTTTACTTCTGCGGTAAATGGTGGGCATCGTGCAATGGTGCCAATTGGTAACTATGAACGTGTTATGCCATTAGATATTATCCCGACATTATTACTACGTGATTTAAGTGCAGGCGATACAGATAGTGCACAAGCATTAGGGTGCTTAGAGCTAGATGAAGAAGATTTAGCACTTTGTACCTTTGTATGTCCGGGTAAAAATGAATACGGTCCAATGCTGCGTGCAGCCTTAGATAAGATCGAGAAGGAAGGTTAAAAATGGGTTTAAAACATCTTTTAGAGAAAATGGAACCTGCATTTTTACCTGGTGGTAAATATGAAAAATGGTATGCGCTTTATGAAGCAACAGCGACCTTCTTATATACACCGGGTACAGTAACGGCGAAAGCTTCTCATGTCCGTGATGCGTTAGATTCTAAACGTATGATGGTATTAGTGTGGTTGGCATTATTCCCAGCAATGTTCTATGGAATGTTTAACGTAGGTGCACAATCAATTCTTGCGTTAAGTGTTGGTGATTTTGCACAAAACCTTGCACAAAATGTTGCCAATGATTGGCACTTTGCATTCGCTAATGCGTTAGGCTTGGTTGCTCCTGATGCAGGTGTGTTAGCGAAAATGGCATTAGGTGCTATTTTCTTCCTACCAATTTACTTAACAGTATTTATTGTTGGTGGTTTCTGGGAAGTATTATTTGCCACTATCCGTAAACATGAAATCAATGAAGGTTTCTTTGTTACTTCTATTCTTTTAGCGTTAATTGTTCCGCCAACTTTACCTTTATGGCAAGCAGCATTAGCGACAACATTTGGTGTGGTAGTAGCAAAAGAAGTGTTCGGTGGGGTAGGTAAAAACTTTATGAACCCAGCATTAGCGGGACGTGCGTTTTTATTCTTCGCTTATCCAGCACAAATTTCTGGTGACTCTGTTTGGGTGGCTGCAGATGGCTTCTCTGGCGCAACTGCGTTGTCTCAATGGGCAGCAGGCGGTGAAGGTGCATTAAAACAAGTAACTACTGGTCAACCAATTCAATGGATGGATGCTTTCTTAGGTAATATTCCAGGTTCTATTGGTGAAGTTTCTACATTAGCGCTATTAATCGGTGCTGCTGTGATTGTATTCGCTCGTATTGCTTCTTGGCGTATTATTGCTGGCGTTATGATCGGTATGATCGCGACTTCTACACTCTTCAATGTAATTGGATCAGAAACTAACCCAATGTTCTCAATGCCTTGGTACTGGCATTTAGTATTAGGTGGTTTTGCGTTAGGTATGCTCTTTATGGCAACTGACCCTGTTTCAGCTTCATTCACAAACAAAGGTAAATGGTGGTATGGTGCATTAATCGGGGTAATGTGTGTATTAATTCGTGTCGTAAACCCAGCTTATCCAGAAGGTATGATGTTAGCTATTTTATTCGCTAACTTGTTTGCACCATTGTTTGATTACATTGTTGTTCAAGCGAATATCAAACGTAGGAGAGCGCGTAATGTTTAAGAAAGATAGTGTTATCGGCACACTGGTTGTTGTCGTGTTGGTAAGTTTAGTGTGCTCAGTTATCGTAGCAGGTTCTGCGGTATCGTTAAAACCACGTCAACAAGAACAAAAATTGTTAGATAAACAAAAAAATATTCTTAGTGTGGCGGGCTTATTAAAAGCGGGCGGCAGTGTAACTGAATCATTTAACAAATATATTGAACCACGTTTAGTGGATCTTAATACTGGTGATTTTGTTGCGAACCAAGCAAATTTTGATGCAGCGAAAGCAGCAAAAGATCCAGCAACCAGTATTGCGTTAGGTGAAGATGATATTGCGAAAATTGGTCGTCGTGCTAATTATGCTGAAGTTTATCTTGTAAAAGGTGATGACGGTAAAGTTAAGCAAGTCGTATTGCCAGTATATGGTACTGGACTTTGGTCTGTAATGTACGGCTTTATTGCAGTACAGCCAGATGGCAACACAATTGATGGTATTACTTACTATGATCAAGGAGAAACTCCGGGATTAGGTGGTGAAATTGAAAATCCAAAATGGCAATCAACCTTCGTTGGAAAGACAATTTTCAATGAACAAAATCAAGTTGCCTTACACGTAAGTAAAGGTGGTTCATCTGATAAATCTCATGGTATTGATGCATTATCAGGAGCAACTTTGACCAGCAATGGTGTAAACAATACATTCAAATTCTGGTTTGGCCCGAAAGGCTTTGGTCCTTTCTTGGCGAAACTTAAAGAAGGGGTATTAAACAATGGCTGAGAAACAAAGTAGAAAGGGTTTATTGCTTAACCCAGTAATTAATAATAACCCGATTGCCCTACAAATTCTTGGGATCTGTTCAGCATTAGCGGTAACAACAAAGCTTGAAACTGCGATTGTAATGGGTATCTCTGTGAGTTTAGTAACTGCGTTTTCAAGTTTCTTTATTTCTTGTATTCGCAACTACATTCCAAACAGTATCCGTATTATTGTACAAATGGCAATTATTGCGTCATTGGTTATCTTAGTTGACCAAATCTTAAGAGCATATGCTTATAACATCTCTAAACAGTTATCGGTATTCGTTGGTTTGATTATTACTAACTGTATCGTAATGGGACGTGCAGAAGCATTTGCAATGAAAGAAGGACCAATCGATAGCTTCCTTGATGGTATTGGTAACGGTTTAGGTTATGGTGCAATGTTAATCGTTGTTGCATTTATCCGTGAGCTAATCGGTTCAGGTAAATTATTTGGTGTAACTGTTTTCCAAACTATCCAAGATGGCGGTTGGTATCAAACTAATGGTTTATTCTTATTAGCACCAAGTGCATTCTTTATTATTGGTTTCATTATCTGGGGTCTCAGAACTTGGAAACCAGAGCAAGTAGAGAAGGATTAATGCCATGGAACACTATATTAGTTTATTTGTAAAATCCATATTTATTGAAAATATGGCGCTTTCCTTCTTCTTGGGAATGTGTACGTTTTTAGCGGTGTCCAAGAAAGTATCGACTGCATTTGGACTTGGTGTTGCAGTAACAGTAGTATTAGGTATTTCTGTTCCTGTAAACAATGTTGTATATAACCTTATTTTAAGAGATGGTGCATTAGTTGAAGGTGTTGATTTAAGCTTCTTAAACTTCATCACCTTTATCGGTGTTATTGCTGCATTAGTGCAAATCTTGGAAATGGTGTTAGATAAATTCTTCCCAGCGCTTTATAACGCATTAGGGATCTTCCTACCGTTAATCACTGTAAACTGTGCGATTTTCGGGGGCGTATCTTTCATGGTGCAACGTGATTACAGCTTCGGTGAGTCCGTTGTTTATGGTGTTGGCGCAGGTTTAGGTTGGATGTTTGCTATCGTTGCGTTAGCAGGTATCACTGAGAAAATGAAATATTCTGATGTGCCAAAAGGATTGAAAGGCTTAGGTATTACTTTCATTTCAGTTGGTTTAATGGCACTTGGTTTCATGTCTTTCTCAGGCATCCAGTTGTAAAAGGGGATAAAGCATGGAAATTACATTAGGAATAGCGATGTTTACCGTCATTATTTTGGTATTGGCGGTATTGATCCTGTTTGCTAAATCAAAATTAGTTAATTCTGGTGATATCACTATCAGCATTAACAATGATCCTGAAAAAGCAATTACTTTACCAGCAGGTGGAAAATTGTTAGGTGCGTTAGCAAGTCAGGGTATTTTCGTTTCATCCGCTTGTGGTGGTGGTGGCTCTTGTGGTCAATGCCGCGTTAAAGTAAAAAGCGGTGGCGGTGATATTCTTCCAACAGAATTATCACACATCAATAAAAGAGAAGCAGCAGAAGGGTATCGTCTTTCTTGCCAAGTTAACGTTAAAAATAGTATGGATATTGAATTACCAGAAGAAATTTTTGGCGTGAAAAAATGGCAATGTACAGTTATCTCTAATGATAACAAAGCAACCTTCATTAAAGAATTGAAATTAGCAATTCCAGAAGGTGAAGAAGTACCATTCCGTGCAGGTGGTTATATCCAAATTGAAGCTGATCCACATACAGTAAAATATAGTGATTTTGATATTCCTGAAAAATATCAAGAAGACTGGAAAAAATTCAATTTATTCCGTTATGTATCTAAGGTGGATGAACACATTACACGTGCGTATTCAATGGCATCTTATCCTGAAGAAAAAGGGATTATTATGTTGAATGTGCGTATTGCAACACCACCACCAAGAAACCCAGATGTACCACCAGGTCAAATGTCATCTTATATTTGGTCATTAAAACCAGGTGATAAAGTAACAATTTCTGGTCCATTCGGTGAATTCTTTGCTAAAGATACTGATGCAGAAATGGTATTTATCGGTGGTGGTGCAGGTATGGCACCAATGCGTTCACATATCTTTGACCAATTAAAACGTTTACACTCTAAACGTAAGATCTCTTTCTGGTATGGTGCGCGTTCAAAACGTGAAATGTTCTATGTTGAAGATTTCGATATGTTACAACGTGAAAATGACAACTTTGTATGGCATGTTGCGTTATCTGATCCTTTACCAGAAGATAACTGGGATGGTTACACTGGATTTATTCACAATGTACTTTATGAAAACTATCTGAAGAATCATGAAGCACCAGAAGATTGTGAATACTATATGTGTGGACCACCAGTGATGAATGCAGCAGTAATTAAGATGCTTAAGGATCTTGGTGTAGAAGACGAAAACATCTTGTTAGATGATTTCGGTGGTTGATAAATAAAACATTTATTAATTATGCTATTAAAAAAACTAACTCATTGGCTGGTCCTTGTAGGACTAGCCTTTTTTCTTGTAGCTTGTGGCAAACAAGCGGAAATTGTTACGCTTTCTGGTAAGACAATGGGAACGACTTACCATATCAAATATATTGATCATGGTATTGATACAAGCCCAGAAATGGCGCATCAAAAAATTGATGATGTATTAAAAGAAGTCAATAATCAAATGTCGACTTATCAGAGAGATTCAGAATTAAGTCGTTTTAATCAAAGTAAAGAGATTAATAAACCATTTCCTGTATCAGCAGATTTTGCAGAAGTTGTTAAAGCTGCGATTAATTTGCATCAGAAGACAAATGGTGCATTAGATGTTACCGTCGGACCATTGGTCAATTTATGGGGATTCGGTCCAGAAAAACGTGCTGATAAAGAGCCTAGTGCGGAAGAGATTGCAGCACGTAAAGTTTGGACAGGTATTGATAAATTAGCGGTAACTGAGGCAGATGGAAAACCTGCATTGGTGAAAAAAATTCCTGAATTGTATGTCGATCTTTCTTCCATTGCGAAAGGTTTCGGCGTTGATAAAGTAGCAGGTTATTTAGAAAGTATTGGTATTACTGATTACTTAGTTGAAATTGGTGGAGAGATCCATACTAAAGGGGTAAATGAAAAAGGGCAATCTTGGCAAATTGCGATTGAAAAACCTGAATTTGATGGTTCTCGTTCAGTGGAACAGATTGTAGGGCTAAGTAATTTATCAATGGCGACTTCTGGGGATTACCGTAATTATTTTGAAGAGAATGGTAAACGTTTTTCACATGAAATAGATCCAACAACAGGTTACCCAATTCAACATAATCTCGCTTCGATTACTGTTGTTAATCCAAGCTGTATGTTGGCAGATGGATATGCGACAGGATTATTTGTATTAGGTGCAGAAAAGGCATTAGCAGTCGCTGAAAAAGAAAATTTAGCGATCTATATGATCATCAAAACTGATAAAGGGTTTGAAGCTAAAATGTCAACAGCATTTGCTAAGTTAATGGATACCAAGAAAGAAGGAAGTAAGTGATGAAATTATTTGTAATTACCTTCGGATTTTTCGTTGTAGTAATTTTTGCTATGGCAATCGGATATATGATTAAACGCAAAACTATTAGTGGTAGTTGCGGAGGAATCTCTTCACTAGGATTGGAGAAAGTCTGTGATTGCCCAGAACCTTGTGATGCTCGTAAAGCAAGAATGGCAAAAGAAGCAGAACGCCAAGCAAAATTACAAGAATCAGGACGTATCCTATAAAATCTAAAACGAGGTACATTCATAGATCGATGTACCTCGAAATTGACACAAAGAAAATAGCAAGTAATCTTTTTATATGGCATTGAAAAAGCTTATTTTTTCTTTATCATATTCTTCCTAGTTAGCTGCACAACTCAAACGTCATATCAACCTTATCAATTTGATAATGGTGATGATTATGTGCGGGATGGTATGTCTCGAGTGGTTGATCAGCAAGGACGTATTGGTTACGTTGATGCCAAGGGCGTTGTAAGAATTAAACCTCGATTTGTTTGTGCGTTCCTGTTTGAAAATGGTAAGGCCAAAGTCACTGATGAGGGGAAAATACAGTCTGTGGCGGGTTCCAATAATGAATACCATTATTGTGAAAGTCATCATTGGTATTATATTGATAAATCTGGACGTAAACTACAGAGTGAAGAAGAAATAAGGGAATAGTATGGTTGGACAAAAAACACCGGTTATAGGGATTTTTCTTGCTTTATCAGCTGCCGCATTAAATGGCAGTATTGGTATTTTTAGTAAAGTCTTAATCAGTCACGGCTTAACCATTGAAGCCATTGCTTTTTTTAAAACATTTATCGCATTTGTTTTAATTACTCTTTTATTGTGGCGACAACCTCGGGTTGAACAACAACAGGCGATTCAACCGGGCTATACTTCGGCAATAAAATTATGGTTACAAATTGCTTTTTGTGCATTGTTAGGTATTTTTGTCCTCTTCTTTTTTGAAACAACAGCATATCAATATGGTTTAGCAGCAAATATAGTTGTGATCTTAATGGCTTCGGCAGCAGTATCCGCATTAGTAGGAGGATGGCTTCTATTAGCAGAACCAATTTATTTGGTGGAAATTATAGGAACATTGGTTGCTATTATTGGTATTTTTGTTATTTCATGGTCGGGTAATAGTGGGATATTAGCGGTCATTTATGCCACATTAGCCGGGATAGGCTATGGATTATTTTCTGTTTTTATTAAGAAATTTCGCTTAAATGGCGGTTTACCATTAACAAAATTATTGATGTTATTTGGTACGATTTATTTAATCATTCCATTTTTGCAAAAATTACAGCCCATTGATTGGGATATCAATGTGGTAATGAATTTATTCGGATTGGCTATATTGCCAACTTTATTAGGATTTTATTGTATTACCAGTGCATTAGCTTGTTTGAGTGCAGCTAAAGTACAGGTTACAGGATTATCAGAGCCAATTTTTTCAATGTTATTGGCATGGCTCTTTTTGAATGAAACACCAACATGGCCTTTTTTCTTGGGAGCAGGATGTATTTTGTTGGGGATCATTTTGATTAATCAGTTATATAAAGTGTCGTCTGTAGGAAAAAATTAAAACAAAGGAAGAAAAATGACATTAATTTCAAAAACATTTACCAGTTTAATTACCGTTACACCTGAACAATTTGCGCAAAATCAGCAAAAGAAAGTGATTGTTGGTATGTCAGGTGGTGTCGATTCTTCTGTGTCAGCCTATATTTTGCAGCAGCAAGGCTATCAGGTTGAAGGATTATTTATGAAGAATTGGGAAGAAGACGACGGTACAGAATATTGTTCAGCGGCAGCGGATCTCGCTGATGCGCAGGAAGTATGTGATCGTCTTGGTATCTACTTACATAAAATCAATTTTGCAGCAGAATATTGGGATAATGTATTTGAACATTTTTTACAAGAATATAAGGCGGGTCGCACACCGAATCCAGATATTTTGTGTAATAAAGAAATTAAGTTTAAAGCATTTCTAGAATATGCAGCGGAAGATCTTGGCGCAGATTATATTGCAACAGGACATTATGTGCGTCGTCGTGGAGATGATAATAGCGCACAATTATTGCGTGGTTTAGATGGTAATAAAGATCAAAGTTATTTCTTATATACATTAAGTAGCCAACAAGTGGGGCAAAGCTTATTCCCGGTAGGGGAGTTAGAAAAACCAGTAGTGCGTCAGATAGCTGAAGAGTTAGGATTAGTGACAGCCAAGAAGAAAGATTCGACTGGAATTTGCTTTATTGGTGAGCGCAAATTTAAAGATTTCTTAGCTCGTTATTTACCGGCACAACCAGGCGATATTCGTACAGTAGATGGCGAAGTGATTGGACGTCATGATGGTTTGATGTATCACACATTAGGGCAACGGAAAGGCTTACGCATTGGCGGGTTAAAAAACACAGGAGATGAAGCTTGGTATGTAGTGGATAAAGATCTTGAACATAATGAATTAATTGTGGCTCAAGGTCATGATCATCCTCGTTTATTTTCAGTAGGGTTAATTGCAAGTCAGTTACATTGGGTCAATCGTCAACCTTTAACGCAAAGATTACGTTGCACAGTGAAAACACGCTATCGTCAGCAAGATGTGGCTTGTGAAATTATCCCGATTAATGATGATATGATTGAAGTTCGTTTTGATGAGCCACAAATGGCTGTTACACCAGGGCAATCCGCCGTTTTTTATCTTGATGAAGTTTGTCTTGGGGGTGGTATTATTGAACAACAAATTCGGGGATAATCGAGTAGAGAAAATCTTTAATTTTGTGTAAAGATTCAGACTACGAACAAGCCTAAATTTATTCACAAATATTCATAAATATTTATTGAGTTCCCTCTCACACTTGCTTGAAAAGCTTATTGGATGCGGAATAGTCAGTGTGTGAGGGATTGTTTTATTTGTTTCATTCACCCTTTAGGACGGAACCTAAATGATAATTAGAGAAAAATATTAAATAGACTTTATCATTCAGCGAGCTTTTCTTTTGCAATAAAAACACATTAACCCCGCCAAATAATCTTAGCTGGAATAATTTGATTACTCACTTTCTCACCTTTCAGCAGTGCTTGTAACATTAAAAAAAGCTGTTGAGCAATTTTCTGATGGTTTTGTTGGATAGAGTTGATTTTAAAAGGTAAACAATTTAATAACTCATAATCATCAAAGGTTGAAAGGTGCATTTTCCCCGTAGTGAGATGATCTAAGAGCTGGTGATCATTCAGAAAACGTAACACCCCCTCTAAGAGAGCATAAGATCCTGTAAACAGAGCTTGAGGTAAACGCCCTAATTTTTGATAAAGTTGTTCAATAGCTAAATAAGCGCTATCGGCATAATAGGAGGTTTGAATAATCCATTCTTGTTGTAACGGTAGCTCTGCTTGTTGTAATCCTTGTTTAAAACCAGATAAACGTGCTGTACTTGGACGTAATTCCGCTTGCCCACCAAGATAATAGAATTCAGATAATGAATAACGTTTACAAAGCGTATTAATCAGCTCAATAACAGCACTTTCATCATCAGTCACAATATAAGGGGTATGGCTTTTTGTAGTACAGCGGTCGAGTTGGATTACGGGAACATTGATATTTAAAGCTCGATAGTGAGCAGCATTAACTTTAATTGGTGTAGTGATTAAAAGATCAATTTGTCGATCAAGTAAACGTTCAATGGCAATTGCTTCTTGTTGTGCATCTTCATCTGAACAAGCAATGATAAGTTGTAATCCGTTATCACGGCAGAGTCTTTCCAATGTTTTTGTGGTGGCTGCAAACCCTAAGTTAGAAAAGTCAGGAATGACTAAACCGATAGTATTACTACGTTGAGCCTGTAAGGCACGAGCAATACTATTCGCTTTGTAGTGATGTTTTTTAGCGATAGCAAGAATTTTCTCTTGTGTTTCTGGTTTAATGCGGAAGCTATCGCCTCTGCCATTCAATACCATACTTACAGTCGTTTTTGAAACACCCGTTAACTGTGCAATGTCAGCGATAGTTAAACGTTTTGTGCTTATGTTCATAACGTATCCTTGTCAAAGCAAATTGGTAAGACATTTCCTATTGTAATAGTCATTGGCTGTTTAACGGAAAGAATATTTTGTTTATTTTCGATAAAAAAGCGAGATGTCATTGTTTTTTCACCTTGATTAAAGAAAATTTCGATAATCGAGTGATCGATAAAAATCTCCACTTGTTGTAACTGTTCGATTTGGCAATAACGTTGTTGTCCGAATTTCAGCATACTTTCTGTTTGTTCAGTATGGCTGCGATCAAGACAAAATAGACCATTTTGATAGGTTAAACTGAGATATTGCTGCTTGTCATTACTAAATAATTGTAATGAAAAATCGTGTTGCACATTAAAACGTAAATAACTTTGGGCTAGAGTAGGGAGCTCAATTTGGTTTTGAATGTGATAATCCTGTAATTGATCTAATTGTTGATATACTTGTTCAATCGGACGTTGATAGAGTTGATTGTTTTGTAACCAGAGTTTACGAGGAAGTGTTAGCATTGAATGCCATTGATAACGATCAGTTGGATATTGTAAATCGGGTAATCCACACCAACCAAGTAGTATGGCTGTCTCGCTTGTATTTACACCAGAAAAGGTTTGTGGTGCATAAAAATCAAATCCTTGGTCTAATTCTGCAAATTGTTCTACTTGCAATTGGCGATTGTGTAGATGGCCAATTACATAAGTCGCATGATAGTTATTTTGAAATTGATATTGTTGCTGTTTTTTGCCTTGTGGTGACCAAATAAAGAGATCTTTATTACCCAATTTACTCAAATCTGGACATTCCCACATAAAAATATCTTGGTTATCAAATGGAGATAATGACAGTTCACCTAACAGGTATGGTGTATCATCTAAATTAGCCATTTCAAAGAGTAAGGCTGTACCTGAGAGATCTTGTCTTTGTGTTCCTAAGATAAAACGAATTGTTCCTTCTGGGGTAATAAATGGTTTGGGATCTCGGCAATGTTCGGTATAACCAGTAGGAGCAGAAGTCAGTAAAGGACGTTTTGCCAACAATTTGCCATCACGGTTAAAAATCGCAATATTTTGGAAAGGAATCCGCTGATTGTCTTTGGCTCGGCGAGTGTTTCCTGTATAAAAAACGACAATTTTATCTTGGTAGTTAATAGCGCCACCAGAGTAACAGCCGTGTGATTCAAATAACTCATCAGGAATTAAAGGATCGGCTTGCTCAAAATGGTGGAAATCTTGGGTACGATAATGACGCCAATGTTTCATCCCATGTAAAGGGCCAAAAGGATACCATTGATAAAAAATATGGTAATAACTGCCATCAAAAATCAAACCATTAGGATCATTTAACAGACCTGTTGGTGGTGCAAGATGATAATGTGGTCGATGATCAGTATCTGTAGCAACTTGTGCAGCAAGTTGGGTTAGTTCATCAGGTTTAGCTGTATAAATACTGCGATATTTACCTTGGTTAAAAATAATCATCTTGCCCTCCGAATAATAGATTATGCTAAAAGTTGTTGTAGTTGCTGGTAAGTGGGTAATGCTGCCATAGCACCTTTTGCTGTGGTAGCTAATCCACCACAAATATTTGCTTGAATAATCGCTTGTTCTAATACTTGTGCATTTTGCCATTGATCATATTGGGACAAACCTTGCAACATTCCACCAACGAATGCATCTCCTGCACCTGTGGTATCTACAACTTTGACTTTATTACCTGCAATACTACCACTGATTTGTTGGTAAAAATAAATAGCGCCAGCCTCTCCTAATGTAACTAAGATTAATTTGTTTGGGTATTGTTGGCGTGTTAGATTAATTGCTTGTTCTAAATCAGATAACCCGCTTAATAAACAGATCTCTTCTTCAGAAAATTTAATTACATCAGCAACCGCAATCATATTATTGACTTCCTTAATCATTGTATCTTGATCGACCCATAAGCTAGGACGCAAATTAGGATCAAAAGAAACGAAGCCACCAGCTTGTTTTATGCGTTGAGCAGCTTGTTGGGTTGTAGAGCGAGATGGCTGATGAATTAAAGCAATAGAACAAAAATGTAACCATTGACCTGCCTGAAAAATAGGTAGATCTTGAGGTTGTAAAAATTGATCGGCACTTGGATTAACCATAAAAGTAAAGGTTCTTTCACCATAATGATCAAGATCTACGATAACAGTTGAAGTGCGATGTTCTGGATCAAAGTGCATATAAGTCGTATCTACTTTTTCTATCGATAATGTTTGACGTAAGAAACGACCTAAAGGATCATTACCTACTCGCCCAATGAAGCCACTTTCGCCTGATAAGCGAGAAATAG
The DNA here is from genome assembly GCF_027920745.1 of Gallibacterium faecale. Taxonomy (NCBI): domain Bacteria; kingdom Pseudomonadati; phylum Pseudomonadota; class Gammaproteobacteria; order Pasteurellales; family Pasteurellaceae; genus Gallibacterium; species Gallibacterium faecale. The sequence goes on from NZ_JAQIBB010000068.1 coordinate 72,431, forward strand.
CGACTGCCACATTGGCAGGTGCACCACCGGGACAGCGTAAATAATGTTGTTCACCATCAGGTAATAAATCCACAACTGCGTCGCCCAAAACCCATACTTTATTCATTGTTTAATTCCTTTGCTTTATTTGATGATGAAATTTTAGCTAAACCGTTTTAGTTCAGCAATTTTATTTATAAATTTTCCTTAAAAAATGTTATCTGGATCACAAATCTGACATATTCTTGTCTTACTAGATAGATTTTACTAAAACGTTTTAGCTATAATCCGCGTTGTTGATAACTTAACCTCCTACTAGGAGAAAACCAATGGATTTTCCAAAAATTGCAAATCAGCTCATTGAGAAGTTGGGCGGTAAAGAAAATATTAGTGGCGTAGCACATTGTTCTACTAGATTACGTTTAGTATTAAAGGACGAAAATAAAGCGAATAAAGAAGGTATTGAACAGATTGAAGGCGTAAAAGGGCAGTTTGCTGTCGCTGGTCAATATCAAATTATTTTTGGCGCAGGTACAGTAAATAAAGTACATGCCGCTATGACCGAAATTTTAGGTTTAGGCGATATGACAAAAAGTGATGTTGCTAACTTAGGTGCAGAAAAACAAAATGTATTACAACGATTAGTAAAAGGATTAGCAGATATTTTTGTGCCAATTATTCCGGTAATTGTAGCTGGTGGTTTGTTAATGGGGTTAGCAAATGTGTTTACTGCACAAGGGTTGTTTATTGATGGTAAATCTTTAATTGAAGCTTACCCAAATCTAACTGATTTAGCGGCAATGATTAATACTTTTGCTAATGCTCCATTTGTTTACTTACCGATTTTATTAGCCTTTTCGGCGAGCAGAAAATTTGGTGGAAATCCATTTTTAGGTGCAGCATTAGGAATGTTGATGGTACACCCTGATTTACTAAA